>JAFTEG010000081.1 GCA_017453765.1 Selenomonadaceae bacterium | reverse complement strand
GCATAAATTACCGCAACGTAAAACGTGGACGCACTTAATGCCGCAATGTTTCTTTTGTTACTTTTCTTTGCGCCAAAGAAAAGTAAATCCTAAAAAAATCTTTTCTATTTACAAGAATTTGAATTATTCAACACGCCCTAACAGCTAACCGCTAAACAGAGGTGAAAATTTTTTATGAAATGTTTTGTTTGCGGCGGAGAAATGACGCCGTATTTTGAAAAAAATTTCGGAATGAAATACGTCGACCATTGCGAATATGTTTGTTGCGAAAATTGCGGGCTTGTCGTGTCGAAAACCATTTACGAAATGCCGCATAAACAGTGGGAAGCGCTTAACTACGAATGTCACAGCGCACTTTTCAACAAAGGCGAAATTGATTACACCGACATTGATCCCAATGTGTTTGTACGCTTTGAAACTCAATCAAATTTTTTCAGCGAACTTATCAAGTACGAAATTTTTAAAGCCGATTGGAAGGCGGTAGACTACGGCGCCGGTAACGGTACGCTTGCCGATATGACAAATAAAAAAATCGGTAAGGCGTGGCTTAAAAAATTTGATGCGTATATGGAGGCTCTCGACGAAAATTATTTGACCGAAGTTTCGCCGCAAAGTTTTGACTTTCTTGTAAGTTCTTCCGTCTTTGAGCATTTGAACGGAATTGGCGGCGACGTTGACAGAATTATTGAGCTGATTAAGCCGACGGGGATTATGGGACTTCACACTTTGATTTGCGAAGAAGTGCCGAAAAATCCAAATTGGTTTTACGCGCTGCTGCCCATTCACTGTACTTTTTGGACAAATAAAGCGACACAAATTCTGTACGAAAAAGCAGGATTTAAACGTTGCGCTTATCACGTTGAATCACGTATGTGGCTTATGTTCCGCAACATTGAGGACTTTGAGCGGTTGAAATCTTCCGCAGAAAAAGTGACAGGTACCTTAGTATTCTCTGAAAACTTTGTGGACTACTGGAAATTAAAGCCGGATCAAATTGTTTTCCCTGCGGCTACCTCATCAAAAATTTACAAAATATTGGATTCTTGGAGAGTTGACAAATAAATTTCTAGCCCCTAATCCCTAGACGGAGGTTTTTTCTTGCGATATTTTAAAGCGCTCGCGGCGCTGATACTCGATATAATTCACAATCGAAAATTACTTTGGCAAATGACTAAGCGCGATTTTCGCCAGCGGTACTTGGGCTCGTATCTCGGAATTTTATGGGCGTTCATTCAACCGGCGATAACCGTGCTGATTTTTTGGTTTGTATTTCAAGTCGGCTTTAAATCTCAACCGGTGAACAACGTCCCGTTCATACTGTGGCTGGTCTGCGGAATGTTTCCCTGGTTTTTCATAAGCGACAGCATTTTAAGCGCGACGACTTCTGTCATTGAAAGCAGTTTTTTGGTAAAGAAAATTGTCTTCCGCGTAGAAATTTTGCCGATAGTAAAAATTATGTCGGCACTGGTGGTACATCTCTTTTTCATCGCGGTACTTTTCGCAATGTTCGCGTACTACGGCTACTCGGTGTCGATTTATAACCTGCAGATAATCTACTACCTTTTCGCAATGATTTGCTTGACGCTGGGGATATCGTGGCTTACAAGTTCGCTCACGGTTTTTCTGCGCGACGTCGGTCAATTCGCGTCAATGATTCTGCAATTTGGTTTTTGGTTCACGCCGATTTTTTGGAGCTTAAAAATAATTCCGGAAGAATACCACTTCTTTTTAAAATTAAATCCCGCCTACTACCTTATTGAAGGCTATCGGCAGAGTTTTATTTCGTACGAATGGTTTTGGCAGCACCAACATCAAACGCTGTATTTTTGGGCATTTACGGCGGTCACGGCGTTCATAGGCGCGTGGTGTTTTAAAAAGTTGCGTCCGCACTTCGCCGACGTGTTGTAGTAGGAATTTGTTATTACCTGTCAACTCTTCACTCCTCACTCCTCACTCCTCACTATTTCAACTACAACGTCCGCGAACTCAATTACCGCCTGCCGATGTGTGGCAATTACAATCGTCTTTCGTAGTGAAAATTTTTCCAGCAGATTTAAAACTTTTAATTCTGTTTCAGCGTCAAGCCCCGCCGTAGGTTCGTCTAAAATTAAAATCGGCGTGTCTTTTAAAACTGCGCGGATTAATCCCAAGCGTTGAAGTTGACCGCGACTTAACTTTTGCGTCGACGTGAGATTAAGTGACAGATTCAGCGCGGTTAAAAGTTCGTGTAGCCTTGCCGCGTCGAGTTGTCCCCACATTGAAAAATTTTGTTCAAGCGTCGTGTCGAAAAGGTGCGGCGCTTGCGGCATGTAGGCGACTTTTGAAATTAGTGATTCGCGTTGCATTTTGGACGTTGGTAAATCGTTCAAAAAAATTTCGCCGTCCGAAGGTGAATTTAATCCTGCCAAAATTTTTAGTAATGTCGATTTGCCGGAGCCGGATTCGCCTGTCAACGCCGTGATTTTGCCGGCGAGAAATTTTAGCGTCACTCCCCGTATTGCGGGAGATTTTTTTTTCGGATAAGTGTAGCTTACATTGTCGACGAAGATTGACGGCGGCATTAAAATTTTTTCCGTGACGCCGATTTTTTCATTTTCACGCGTCAAAAGTTTTGTAAGTGTTTCGTAAGCTGTCTTTGTAGAAACTGCAACGTGAAAGGCGACGCCCAACTTTCTAAGCGGCAGAAAAAATTCCGGCGCGATTAAAAGTAAAAATAAAGCCGCGTCGAAAGTCACAGTGCCTGCAACTAAACGCAGTCCCAAAGTTACGGCGACAAGCGCGATGCTTAGCGTCGTGATTAATTCCAGCGCGAATGATGACACGAAGGCGAATTTTAAAACTTCAAGCGTTGCGGCGGAAGATTTGGCGGAGGTTGATTTAATTTTTACTGCGGCACTTTCAATGCGGCGAAACATTTTAAGCGTAGTCACTGCGGCTAAGAGTTCGTGAAATTCGCCGTTCAATTTTTCCAACGCCTTGAGTGCGCGCAGATTTTTTTCAGCCGTCGTGCGTCCGATTAAGTACAAAAGTAGCGGCGATATCGGCAGGGTTAAAAATAAAATTGCCGCCGTCAGCCAATCGGTGAACGCCGCGCAGATTAGGTACAGCGGCAGTAAAATCAGCGTCGACGCGATATTCGGCGCGACCTTTGTAAAAAATTCGTCCAGCGTCTTCACCGTGTCGAATATCACGGTTAAGAGTTCGCCGCTTGTAAATTCGCGTTGAAAAATTTCTTCGTGCAACTTTTTTCGTACAAAGGATTGAACGTCGACCGAGATATTTAAAAATTTTTTCGCGCAGATATTTTCAACTGCAAGCCGCAATGTCCAAATAAAAAAAATCCCGCCGAAAAGTTTTGGTGACGGTGAATTTATCAGCATTACCAAAATTTTCGCGGCAAGTAAAATTAATATGCCCTCTGCTAATTTTAACGCGGCAATGACGCCGAAATTGCAAGGCGTTTTAAAAATTTTTATCAGTTCAACGCGCATAACATTAAACGTCGGCTTTCGGCAGATTTAAGCATTGGCGGCAACTTCAATGTCGGCGAAGATGACCGGCAATTTTTCTTTCAAGATTTTATAAATTTTCAAGGCGATTTCACGCATTTGCGGGTGCGCACGCGGTGACGTGCGGAGCTTTAAAAAGTGACGCCATTCGCGCAGATTAGCCGTCATAAAAATTTCCGTCTTCAAAGAGTTTGGCAGAATGGAGCGAGCCTCTTGCGGCTTGGCGCCGTTTTTAATCAATGCCATGTAATTTTGTTCGATAACCTCAAGTGTCTTTTTCCACAACAAATAATTTTCGTCGTCTTCATTCCAAAAGCACGGCTTGATAAAAGTCAGCTCATTGCCGAATTTATCGCCGCTGTAGTTGCAATAACGTGAACTTTCTTGAGAGTAGCTGGCTAAACGGTGGCGAACAATTTCATGAGTGATACCGCGATCGCAAATAATTTTGAAAGTCACGCTTACGTGTTCGATAACCGATTCGTGACCGGACTTAATGATATTGGCGATAAATTTTTCAGCGGACGTGTCGGAAATTCGCGCTTCACTCTTGTAACAAACCCTGCCTGCGCGTTCAATGTGTTTCATAATTTGTTCCGCGTCAATTTCCTGCGCGAGTTCAACGGACGCATCGATAATCTTCATTCAAAAAAAACTCCCTTCAAAATGTTTTAAAATTATAACAAAATTAGGTGCTAGGGTCTAGGGGCTAGGGATTAGGAATTAAGAATTAGGAATTAAGCCACAAAAATTTTTCTTTCTGCAATTTTAACTGCGGCAGGATACAAAATTTTTGCGCAGAAATATTTTTGAAATTTATAAAATCTTTTCAATATCAAAAGGAGGCTGAGTGAATGTTTAAACGTGTACTTATCGCCAATCGCGGCGAAATTGCGGTACGTATTATTCGCGCTTGTCAAGAATTGGGCATTGAAACCGTCGCTGTATATTCCGACGCCGACAAAAATGCTCTTCATACTCAAATGGCGGATCTGCGTTTCCGTATCGGTCCCGAAGACCCTATGGAAAGTTATTTGAACAAAGACGCTCTTCTTTACGCCGCATACGAATCCGAAGCTGACGCAGTTCATCCCGGCTACGGCTTTTTGTCCGAAGACGCGCATTTTGCAAAAATGGTAAATCGCGCAGGCATGACATGGATTGGACCGTTGCCGGAAACAATCGCGCTTGTAGGTGACAAAGACGCCGCACGCAATGCTATGGAGCCTTCCGGCATTCCTATGGCTAAGGGCAGTTTACCTTTGGACAGCAACGAAATGGCGCTTGAAGAGGCAAAAAAAGTCGTCTACCCAGCAATTTTAAAACCCGTCTCCGGCGGCGGCGGCAAGGGTATGTTCATCGTCCACAATGAAGAGGAACTGAAAAAGGTTTTGAACGTTGTCGACGTCACGAAAATTCGCTACTACTTTGAACATTATATCGAACAGTCGCGGCATATTGAAGTTCAAATCGTCGCTGATAATTTCGGTTCAATAGTTCATCTCGGCGAACGCGAATGCTCCATTCAGCGCCGTAACCAAAAACTTTTGGAAGAAACGCCGTCAACCGCACTTAGTGACGAAATGCGCGAACGCGTAGGCAAGCTTGCAGTTGAGGCGGCACGCAGTGTTCACTATTCAAGTATCGGCACGGTAGAATTTTTGCTTGACCTTGCCACGCACGAATTTTATTTCATGGAGATAAATCCCCGCGTCCAAGTTGAACACGGCATTACAGAGGCTATTACCGGCATTGACCTTGTGCGCACGCAGATAAAAATTGCCGCCGGTGATCCGCTTGACTTCACGCAGAAGGACGTAAAATTTAAAGGGCACGCGATTGAATGTCGAATCAACGCTGAAGACCCCGACAATAACTTTATGCCGGCGCCGGGCAAAATTGACTTTATGCATGAGCCTTCCGGTCCGCGCGTACGTTTTGACAGCGGCGTTACGGCGGGACTTTCCATCGAGCCGTACTACGATTCACTCATTGCAAAGGTTATCGCGCACGGCAGGACGCGCGGCGACGCCATTAAGATTATGCAACGCGCGTTGAACGAATTTATTATTGAAGGCGCCGACATTAAAACTACCATTCCCCTGCATAAAAGAATTTTGGACGACAGCTATTTTCAGACCGGCAACATTGATACCGAGTTCATAAAAAAACGACTCCCGATTTACGAACAGGAGCCGAAGAAACTTTCTTTGAAAGAAAAGTTGAATTTGCGTAATAATATTGCCGAAAACTTGACAAGCGTCTTTGATGCCGGCGTAAACGATTTTATTGAGTAGTTAGATCGATAGATCGATAGTGGCTAGATCGATAGTGGCTAGATCGATAGTGGCTAGATCGATAGTAGGTAGTAATTGATCCAAGCTAATCCCTCGACTTGTCTTGCGAATTGTTTGTAGGAACTTCAACCGGCGGCTCTTCATCAGCTTTTGACGGCGCATCGGTAGCTGACGGCGCTTGAACCTGCATGGCGTTGCCGGTAATTGAATAGCGCGTCACCCACGTTGAATAGCCTTTTGCAAAGGCACGAAGACGTACCAGCCCTTTGTAATCGGGATCATCTTCCTTAATCGAACGGTACGCGCCGTCATATTCGTCATCTAAGTCAGACCACTTTTTTGAAGAGAGAGTCCACAATGAACCGGCGGTAATTCTTTCCGTACCTTGCGGAAGGTTTACCGCTTTTTTCATAAACCGAATTTCCGTCACTTGTCCGGCGGAATTTTTTGTCTCCTGCCACTCCCAAAGAATCAAGTTCGTACCCTTCAGCTGCATTGTTGTAGTATCGGCGGTAACCTTCGTAGTGTTGCCTTTATCATCGGTGTACGTCCAAAGATCAATCCAGCGATTCTTTGCATTTTTGCGGTCAACTTCGCCCTGCCTGAAAACTTCGTCAACAATGTAGGCGTAAAATTCTTCGTCGAATGACTTGGAATTAATTTCCTTTACGCGACCTTCCGACGCCGACCAAATGACCGTCCCTTCCGCGTTGTAAAAATCTTCGCGTGCATATTGAACGGTACGGGTTTGCGGATTTATTTTAAGAAGTGCAAGACTGTACGCCAAATTGTTGGGATCGGGTATCGTGTTGGAAATGCCGTAAGCTTTAATCGTACTTTCGGCGCCTGCGTAGGTGTAGGTAGTTTTAGTCCACGCCTCAATCTCCGTCGCAATTTCCCTGCCGTCATCAGTCTTCGCCTTCTTCACGACTTTAACCGACTTGGGGTCATAGTACTTACCGAATTTGTCATCGGCGTTGAGATAGTACCACTCAACTTCCTTTGAATTTTCACCCTCTGCCGCATTGACGACGTTGCCGATTAAAAAAATAATTGCGCCCATTATCGCCGTCAAAATAAATTTTTTCTTCATCTAATTCACCTCCTCTGCTCTGCCAATTTTGAAATAATCTTGTTGCTGAGTTCATCAATTCCTGCGCCGGTCTTTGCACTTATGCAAACGGTGTCCAGCGCGGAAACTTCTTTAACTGCGGCGGCAAGTGCTTTCCCGCCGTCGGCAAGTTTATCTGTCTGCGTGATAACCGCGATAATTGCCGCGCCGCTTTTTTTCAACTTACTGAGCCATGCCAGTTACAATTCAAATGAATCGTTGGAAATAAGCATTAATGCCACTTCGACGCTTTCGGCAGATTTTTCGGCAGTTGAAACTTCCGCGTCAAACCCTACCGTGTCGACGAGCATAATTTTTCCCACGCCGCCTATTTCCATTGCGCGGTACTTTGTTTCGTGCAAAATTTTATTGTTCATTAAAGCGTACATCAGCGCCGACTTGCCGCTTTTGCGCTTACCAAAAATTCCGACCTGTCGCACAATCCCGCCTCCCTTTTAAATTTCCGTGCGTAATTTTTTTTATTATAGCACAATGTTGCCGCGTTGAAAAATTTTTTTATCACTTTATCTTAATTATGCATTCAGCACTTTAGGGTTGTTTGTAAATTCATATTTGAAAAAGTTGCAAATTAAGTAAACGCCGCAGTAGGAGAGGCGCGCACGGGGCGAAGCGAATGATTAATGAGCTTTGCCCGCCCCGTCCGCACCATGAGCGTGACGCGAATGCTGCGGACATGTTTCTTTTGTTACTTTTATTTGCGCCAAAGAAAAGTAAGTTCAAATCCAACGAAAATTAAGTTCAGTAAAATTTTTTCTAAGTTGGAATTTACCAACAGCCCCTAATCTAATTCGGCAAATTCGCGTTGACGCTGATTAAAGCGCAAAAATTTTTTGTAGCCGAAACTTTTAACGTAAGCTATAGCCGCGTCACAAAACCTTCCGCAGTCCTCAGGCTGGTGCGCGTCCGAACTTATGATTATCGGCAAATCGTACGCGGCGGCAACTTTCATAAAATCTGCGTAGGGCGAAATTTCTTCAACCGGATATCTGTACATTGTGCCGGTGTTTACGTCGACCGCAAGATTATTTTTTTTCATCGCGGCGGCAACGCGCTCAAGGTACGGCGTCACGTCAAAATTTGGAAAGTGCTTGAAAAGGCGAATGTTAAAGGGGTGACCGATAACGTCATAAATCTGCGCGACGGCAAGGCGTTCAACTTCCGCCGTGTAACTTTCGTAAATGTCACGTAAATCATGCCGTGACCATTCGTCTTTAATCTTCGACGCGTCATAACCCCAGCCGTTCAAAAAATGCACCGAGCCTATCACGTAGTCAAAATTCCACGCGTCCAAAATTTTTTTCACTGCCGCTTGATTTTGGAAATTGCAAACTTCAATTCCGATTTTGACGGCGTGATTTTTTTTCAGCTCCGCCATGAAGTCAAAATAATCTTTCAGCGTGTGTTTAAATTTATTCGTCTTAAGCCAAACTTTTTGAAAAGCACCGACCGGCGAATCGTCCAAAATTAAATCTTCGTAGTAAAGGCTTTCAAATTCGGGAAAGGTATGTGAATGCTCCGTGATACCGATTTCAGAAAGTCCGCGCAGTTTTGCCGCGTCGAAAAATTTTTCTACCCAGTCGAATT
>JAFTEG010000080.1 GCA_017453765.1 Selenomonadaceae bacterium | reverse complement strand
ACAGAATTTGAATTGAAAGACGCGGGCAAAATTTATGATCCTGCGGACGCCGAAATTATGGCGGTACAAACAAGTTGCTTGAAGGCTATGGACGCTTTCAATGCTACCGATTCGACGCAGGGCGAATTGCGGCAAAAACTTTTGAAAGAAATGCTCGGCGCGGTAGGCGAAAACTGCTACATTGAGCCGCCGTTTCACGCTAACTGGGGCGGTAAAAATATTTTCTTCGGCAATAACGTCTACGCAAATTTTAATTTGACGGCGGTTGATGACGTTGAAATTATCGTAGGCGACAATGTACTTTTCGCGCCGAATGTCACATTGACTACGGCGAATCACCCCATTGCGCCGAAACTTCGCGCTAAGGGTTATCAGTACTGCAAGAAAATTGTAATTAAAAATAACGTTTGGATTTGCAGCGGCGCGATTATTTTGGCAGGCGTCACGATTGGCGAAAACAGCGTTATTGCGGCGGGCAGTGTCGTGACTAAAAATATTCCCGCCAATGTCGTGGCTATGGGCAGTCCGTGCAAAGTTTACAGAGAAATTTCGCAAGATGAATTGAATTTGGAAAGGCGGTAAGAGTATGGCAATTTTAGTTTGCGGCGGCGCCGGTTATATCGGTTCGCACGCGGTTTATCAGCTTGTTAAAGCAGGTGAAGAAGTTGTAATTGTCGATAACCTTCAGACGGGACATCGCAAGGCGATTAATCCTGCGGCAAAATTTTATGAAGGCGATATCCGCAACGCCGAAGTTCTCGACAAAATTTTTACCGAAAACAAAATTGAAGCGGTGATTCACTTCGCGGCAAATTCTCTTGTAGGTGAAAGCGTCGAAAAGCCGCTGAAATATTTTAACAATAACGTCTACGGCATGCAGGTTTTGTTGGAAGGCATGGTAAAGCACGGCGTTGACAAAATTGTTTTCAGCTCCACTGCGGCGACGTACGGCGAGCCGGAAAAAGTTCCCATTGAAGAAGATGACCGCACTTTACCCACTAATCCTTACGGCGAATCCAAGCTGATTATGGAAAGAATGATGAAATGGGTCAGCCGCGCCAACGGTGTACGCTTTGTCAGCTTAAGATATTTCAACGCGGCAGGTGCGGTAGAGGACGGCTCAATAGGTGAGGATCACCACCCCGAATCACATTTAATTCCGCTGACTCTGCAGGTACCTCTCGGCAAGCGCGACCACATTACCGTTTTCGGTGACGATTATCCTACGCCGGACGGAACTTGTCTGCGCGATTACATTCACGTTATCGACCTTGCCGACGCACATATTTTGGCGTTGAACTACCTGCGCGAAGGCGGCGAATCCAATATCTTCAATCTCGGCAACGGGCAAGGTTTCTCCGTGAAAGAAATGATTGTTGCCGCCGAAAAAGTCACTGGGCAGAAAATTAAAACTGAAATTGGTTCGCGCCGCGCAGGTGACCCCGCTCAACTCATTGCGTCGAGTGACAAGGCGAAAAAGATTTTGAAATGGACGCCGAAATTTGGCGACGTTGAAAAGGTTATCGAGACTGCGTGGACGTGGCATAAAAAACACCCCAACGGCTACGAAGATTAGGAGGCGCGGGCTATGTCAATTAACACTGAAATTAATCGTCTGCTTAACTTCGCAATTCAGCAAAATTTAATGCAGGCGACGGACTGCTTTTACTCGGCTAACAAGCTTATCGACCTTCTTCACGTTGCCGAATTTGTACCGGAAAAAGTTGACGAAACTTTAGAAACTGCGACGCCTATTTTGGAAAATATGTTGGATTACGCCGTTGCCGAAAAGCTGATTGATGACACGGTAAACGAACGCGACCTTTTCGACACGCGCATTATGGATTGCGTGATGCCGCGTCCGAGTGAAGTTATTCGCAAATTCCGCGCAGATTACGCCGAATCGCCGCAACTTGCTACAGACAACTACTACAAGCTTAGTATCGCGTCAAATTACATTCGCAAGACGCGCATTGATAAAAATATCGTGTGGAAGTCCAATACCGACTACGGCGCACTGGATTTGACGATAAATCTTTCCAAGCCGGAAAAAGACCCCCGCGACATTGCGAAGGCTAAAACCGTTAAAGCTACCGGCTATCCCAAGTGCTTACTGTGCCGCGAAAACGAAGGCTTTGCAGGTCACGCCGGACACCCTGCGCGGGAGACGCATAGAATTATTCCGCTTGACTTTCGCGGTCACCAATGGTTCCTGCAGTATTCGCCGTACACTTACTACAATGAACACTGCATAGTTTTGAACAGCGACCATGTGCCGATGAAAATTAATCGTGACACGTTTGAAAATATCTGCGACTTTATCACGGAATTTCCTCATTACTTTGTAGGTTCCAACGCCGACTTGCCGATTGTTGGCGGCTCCATTTTAAGCCACGACCATTATCAAGGCGGACATTACACCTTCCCGATGGAACTTGCTAAGGTTGAGAAAAAATATAAGTTTGAAGGTTTTCCCGACGTTGAGGCGGGCAGGGTTAAATGGCCGATGTCTACGTTGCGCCTTCGTTCTGAAAATCGCAAGCAGTTAATTGACTTGGCGGAAAAAATTTTGGCGGCGTGGAGAAAGTACAGCGACGAATCTGTAGGCATTTTGGCTGAAACAGATGCGCCGCACAATACCATTACGCCGATTGGCAGGAGACGCGGTAAAGCCTACGAACTCGATTTGGTTTTACGAAATAACCGTACCAGCGAAGAACACCCGCTCGGCATTTATCACCCGCACGAAGAAGTTTGGCATATTAAAAAAGAAAATATCGGCTTGATTGAAGTCATGGGGCTGGCGGTTTTACCTGCGCGGCTTAAAACCGAAATGGCGCAGGTCAAAGAAAGTCTCGTCAACGGCGCTGAAAGTATCGAAGGCATTCACGCTGATTGGTACAAAAAAATTCGCGCCGCTTATCAAAATATCACAGCTGATAACGTCGACAAAATTGTTGATGAGGAAATCGGCAAAGTTTTCAGCAAAGTTTTGGAGCATGCCGGAGTATTCAAGCGCGACGAAAAAGGCATGGCGGCGTTTGATAAATTCATTGCAAGCATTTGATTGATTATGAAAGAGACAGACAAAATTATTAATTGGGCGACGGAACTTCAAAGTATCGCGCAGGCGGGACTTTTTTACACCGATAATAAATTCGACATTGAACGCTTTCAACGCGTTAGAGAAATTTCTGCCGAAATGATAGCGCTGAAAACCGATTTGCCGTTGGAGCAGGTTAAAAAATTATTCTGCGGCGACGAAGGATATCAGACGCCTAAAATTGATACACGCGGCGCAATTTTCAAAGACGACAAAGTTTTATTGGTTCGCGAAAGTGACGGACGCTGGGTCTTGCCTGGTGGTTGGTGCGAATATAATTTGTCACCGGCAGAAAACACCGTGAAGGAAGTTAAAGAAGAGGCGGGACTCGATGTAGTTGTCGACAAACTTGTTGCGGTTCACGACAGAAATAAGCGAAATGCCGACACGTACATTTTTGGCGTTGCAAAATTTTTCTTCATATGTCAAGCTACCGGCGGCGAATTTTCGGCGAACATTGAAACTACCGAATCAAAATATTTTGCCGAAGATGAATTGCCGACTAACATGGCTGATGAAAAATGTACCGCCGCGCAGGTTAGGCTTTGCTTTGAAGCGTACCGCGCAGATCTTTGGGAAACAATTTTTGATTGAGAAAGCAGGTGTCGAAGGGTAGAAAATTTTTATCCTTCGGCGCCTTTTAATTTTTTCGATGCCACTTAATTTTATGGAGGAAGAATTTATGCAGACAGTACAGCTTAATGACGGAAACAAAATTCCTGCAGTGGGATTCGGCGTCTTCTTGATTGAAAAAAACGGTCCGACTTATGACGCGGTAAAGCTTGCGTTGAAGGCGGGTTATCGTCACATTGACACGGCGGCGGCGTATTTTAATGAAAGCGACGTCGGCAGGGCGGTAAAAGACAGCGGCATTGCACGCGAAGAAATTTTTGTCACGAGTAAAATTTGGTTGCAAGATCACGGCTACGATGCGGCGAAAAAAGCTGTCGATGTGTCACTGCAAAAACTTGGTCTTGACTACATGGACTTGTACCTTATTCACCAGCCCTACGGCGATGTTGTAGGCGCGTGGAAGGCGTTGGAAGAGGCTAAGACGGCGGGCAAAATTAAATCTATCGGTGTAAGCAACATGACGCCGAAAATTTATTCCGCTCTTGTGCCGCAGTTTTCAACACTTCCCGCAGTAAATCAAGTTGAATGTAATCCCAACTTTCAGCAAAAAGAACTGCGCAAGCTCATGAATAAAGACGGCGTTAAGCTTGAGGCGTGGTACCCGCTCGGTCACGGCGACAAAAAACTTTTGGAAAATCCTGCAATCGTCGAAATGGCGAAAAAGTACGGCAAGAACGCGGGACAAATTATTTTGCGCTTTGAAGTGCAAGAAGGCTTTATCGTGTTGCCGAAGTCTACCAATCCCGAACGCATTGCCGGTAACATTAACATTTTTGATTTTGAATTGACGGCGGACGAAATGGAAAAACTCCGCGCTATGGATACCGGCAAAGGCAGTCACAATCCCGACGCGCCCGGCGTTGGTGAAATGCTTTTAAAAAATTACAAGGTTCACGACTAAAGGTTTTCAAGTTTTATTTTTTTATCTACTTTCTTTTGGCGCAAAAGAAAGTAGCAAAGAAAACATGGCGCGGATGTCGATCGCCGGTCGTGTCGTAATTTAAACTTTATCGTACGTAAAAACGTTACGGCAATTCCGACGTGGTAAACCGCAGCGAATACATCCGCGCCGATTTTTGATTTTGTATTTTACATTCTAAAAAATTTTTACGAAAGGATGAAAGATTTTATATGCAAAAAGTTTTAATCAATATGGCAAATCCCGAATACTTTCAAGAAAACCGCTTGCCCGCGCATTCCGACCACAAATATTTTGCAAGCGTTGAAGAGTTGGTCAGCGGTCAATCCAAATTTTTCCTTTCACTTAGCGGGCTGTGGCACTTTGCCTTTGCGCCGAATTTAAATTTCATTCCGCAAAATTTTGAAAGCGCCGATTATGACTGTCACGATTGGCAGACTATTCGCGTACCTGCGCATATTCAAATGGAAAATTTCGGCAAGCCGCACTACGTCAATACTCAATATCCCTTTGACGGTCACGAGGCAATTCATCAAGGCGAAATTCCTACGCGCGACAATCCCGTTGCGTGTTACGTGAAGTATTTTGACGCGCCTGCCGATTGGCAAAATTTCTTTGTAAGTTTTCAAGGCGCCGAAAGCGGCATTGCAATTTGGTTGAACGGAAATTTTGTAGGTTACAGCGAGGATTCATTCACGCCGGCAGATTTTGATTTAACGCCGTACATTAAGCAGGGCGAAAACAAATTGGCGGTTGCCGTGTTTCGTTACACCAGCGGCAGTTGGCTTGAAGATCAAGACTTTTGGCGGTTCAGCGGAATTTTCCGTGACGTGATTTTGTACAGCAAGCCGACGTTGCACCTTGAGGATATGTTTGTACACGCGGCGCCGATTAACAACTACACCGACGGCAATTTAAAAATCGAGACGCGCTGGAACAGTGACGCGGAAAAAACTGTCGAGTTAAAAATTTTCGACGCCGATAAAAACTGCGTGCTTGACGATACAAAAACTTTCGGCGGCACGGAATTTGTCTTTGAATACGAGCTTAAAAATATTTTACTGTGGAGCGCCGAAAAACCTAACCTTTACTGTGCAGTTTTCATTGTAAAAAATTCTGCCGGTGAAATTGTCGAAGTCATTCCGCAAAATATCGGCTTCCGCGAAATTAAACTTGAAGATACGCTGATTAAGGTGAACGGCAAGCGCGTTGTGTTTAAAGGCGTCAATCGGCACGAATTTGACTGCTACAACGGACGCGCCTGCAACCCCGCCGATTTGGAAAAAGACATCATCGCGCTTAAGCGTCACAATATCAACGGCATTCGCACTTCACACTACCCCAACCCCACGCGGCTTTATGAACTCTGCGACATTTACGGCTTGTACATGATTGACGAGACGAATTTGGAAACGCACGGTTCATGGATGAAAAACGGCGGCTGTTATCGCGACGAAAATACCGTACCGAATGACAATCCAAAATGGTTAAACGCGGTTATCGACCGTGCACAGTCAATGTTGGAGCGCGACAAGAATCACCCCGCGATTTTAATTTGGAGTTGCGGCAACGAGTCTTGCGGCGGCAAAAATATTTTTGAGATGCACGAATTTTTCAAGCGCCGTGATCCCAGCCGACTTGTTCACTACGAAAGTATTTTTTGGGACAGGCGTTACAATGCGACTTCGGATTTTGAAAGCCAAATGTACCCGCCGGTTGCCGACATTAAAAAATTTCTTGCCGAACACCGCGACAAGCCCTTTGTCTGCTGTGAATATTCTCACGCAATGGGAAATTCCTGCGGCGGCTTGAGTAAGTACACCAAGCTTGCGGACGAAGAGCCGCTTTATCAAGGCGGTTTCATTTGGGATTTTGCCGACCAAGCCATTGCGACTGATGACGGCTTGAAGTACGGCGGCGATTTCGGCGACAGACCGACCGACTATAATTTCAGCGGCAACGGCTTATTTTTCGCCGACCACACGCCGACTACGAAGTTGCAAGAGGTTAAATTCTGCTACCAGAACTTTGAACTCATTCCGAGTGAAGGCGCGGTGAAAATTATAAACAAGAGTCTTTTCACTAATGTAAATGAATTTGACTTGAAATTAAATCTTCTGCGCGACGGCGTCGAAGTGTGGCAAAAAATTTGTGACGCGCCGGACATTAAGCCGGGCGAAAGTGCGTACGTTAAAATTTCCTTGCCGAGCTACGGTGCCGGTGAATATGTTTTAACTGCGTCACTGAATTTAAAGGCGGAAAATAATTTTGCGGAGCGCGGCTTTGAAATTGCATTCGGTCAAGGCGTATTCAAAAAGTCTGAAGTCAGTACCGACCTTACCGCGTGGCTTGACAAGAAAAATATTTTCGCGCAGATTGAAAAAGTTGGCGCCGTGAAAAAACTGCGCGTCGTGCAAAGTGACATTAACATTGGAGTTTACGGCGACGGTTTCAGCTTTATGTTTTCAAGCGCGGCAGGGAATTTGACGAGCTTAAAATACAACGGCGAAGAATTTATTTCCGCGATGCCGACGCCTAATTTTTGGTACGCGCCGATTGACAACATTTACGGCAACGGTCAACACTTCGACGCCGCGCAGTGGAAATTGGCAAGTCTTTACAAAAAGTGCGTGAAAATTGAGTACCGCGCCGATGAAAAAGATTTTGTCACGGTTGAAAAATATTTCGGCGAAAAGTTTAACGGCGAATTTGCGGCGGACAGCATTGAAGTCAGATTTACCTACGAACTGCAGACAAGTCCGAAAAGTTTTTGCGTTGTGACGTACAGAGTTTGTAAGTGCGGCAAGTTGAAAGTTTCGCAGGACTACACGAAGGTTGACGGTATGGGCGACCTTTTGGATTATTCAATGTTGTTCACTCTGCCGAAAAATTACAGCCGCATTAAATTCTACGGTCTCGGTCCGTGTGACAATTATAATGACCGTTGCGAAGGTGCGCGGCTCGGCATTTTTGAAACGAATATTTTTGACGAAGTGGAGCCGTACCTCCTGCCGCAAGAAATGGCGAATCACTGCGGCGTGCGTTGGTTTGAAGTTGTCGACAATCGCGGACGCGGCTTAAAATTCTCTGCCGCCGATAAAAATTTTGAGGCGCAGGCGTTGCCTAACAGCCCGCACGACATTGAAAATGCGCGTCACCAAAACGAATTGCCGCCGCATAAATACACCTACGTCCGAATTGCGCTCGCTAATCTCGGAATTGCGGGTGATAATAGTTGGGGTGCGCCTACTTTGGACGAGTACAAGATTTT
>JAFTEG010000079.1 GCA_017453765.1 Selenomonadaceae bacterium | reverse complement strand
GGTTTTTTAACTTACTTTTTCTTTGGCGCAAAGAAAAAGTAACAAAAAGAAACATGTCCGCAGAAGTCGCGTCCGGCGACTTGCGCGGACGGGCGCACGTCCTTGTGCGCCCCGCCATAATTGCGGCTGTTACGTAATTTGTAACGTTTTAAATTTTGACTTTATTCAACACGCCCTAGCTGGTAGATCTCTTCCCTAATCCCTAAAATTCAATATGCAATCTGACTTGCGAAATTTTTTCACGCGGTATGGGTTCAAATTCTTTCAAGTACAAAAAATCTTTGTCGCGGCGTTCAAGCGTGCCGGTAAAATTTTTAGTATCGTCAATCGGCGCGTAAAGTGTCACGTCAACCGCCTTTCCTGCTTCGCGCAGAAAATCTTTGTCCTTTTTAAGCACGCGGTCAAGTCCCGGCGATGACACTTCCAAAATGTAAGGACCGTCAATTACCAATTCGTCGTCCAAAAGGTTGCCGAGTCTTTCGCTCAAAAGTTGGCAATCGTCCAAATCAATGCCGCCCATTTTGTCGACGAAAACTCTCAAGTACCAATCCTTCTCCTTGACAAATTCGGTGTCGACCAATTCAAATTCGGTGTCATCCAAAATTTTTTTCATCAATTCTTCAACCCGCGTTTCAATTTTACCGGGCATCGCATTACCTCCAATTTTTTTCTGCGCAATATTAAAAAGTGGACACACGCCCACTTCCACTAACAAATCTTTTCGGACAAAATCAGCCCTTTCATTTTTAAACGCGGCGATTATATCATAGCAAAATTTTTTTCGCAATATTTTTTGAAAGTATATCACGAAAATCATTTTACGTAATATGAACCTGCGCGAATATTGATTAAAATTTGTTGACGCGAAAAAGCCCATAAGCTAAAATTAGCCGTTAATTAAAAGTTGAACGATAAATTTTTTTATCAGCAGTTAGCCGGTATCTTGTAATTAAAAACTAATCGCTGACAGTTACCGGCTAAAAGCTAATCGCTAAAAGCTAAACGGAGGCGTATTAATTGATAAAAGTTTTGGTAAGCGGCGCACTCGGCAGAATGGGACGTACCGTAGCGGACGCGGTGAAAAATGATTCGGAATTGGAACTTGTTGGCGCGGTTGACGTGTTCGACGGCGAAGTTGCCGGCTTGAAAGTCGAAAAAAATCTTGACGCGGCACTTGAACTGCACAAACCCGATGTAATGGTTGACTTCACGCGTCCCGATTCCGTTTTCAAAAACGTAATGACGGCGCTTGAAAAAAAAGTTTCGCCGGTAGTCGGTACAACGGGCTTGAGTGACGACGCGAAAGAAAAAATTCGTGCGGCGGCAGAAAAATTTCAAACTCCCGCATTCATTGCGCCGAATTTTGCAATAGGCGCCGTGCTTATGATGTTAATTTCAAAGCAGGTTGCAAAGTACATGCCGGACGTTGAAATTATCGAGTTGCACCACGACAAAAAACTTGACGCGCCCAGCGGCACGGCGGAACTTACCGCGAAGATGATTTCTGAAGTTCGTCCCTCTCACAAGCAAGGTCACCCCGACGAAGTGGAGCGGCTTAAAAATGTTCGCGGCGCCGATTACGACGGCATTAGAATTCACAGCGTAAGGTTGCCGGGCTACGTCGCTCATCAAGAAGTTATTTTCGGCGGCTTGGGACAGACTTTGACAATTCGGCACGATTCTACCGGACGTGATTCATTTATGCCGGGCGTGTTGCTTGCGTGCAAAAAAGTTCGTTCACTTCAGGGCTTGACAATCGGTCTTGATAAATTGTTGGATTAGGGAAGAGGTATTAAGGGCTAGGGGCTAGGAATTAGGGGTTAGGGGTTAGAACCCTCTTCACTCCTAACTCCTAACTCTTCACTCTTAACTAACCACCGAAAGGAAGTAAACATGAAAAAAGTAAATTTGGCAATAGTCGGAGTTACCGGCGCCGTAGGACAGGAATTTTTAAAATTAATTGAGGAGCGGAATTTTCCATACGCAAATTTAAAAATGCTTGCCTCTGCGCGATCTGCCGGTAAAAAAATAAATTTTATGGGCAAAGAATACACGGTTGAAGAAACTACGGAAAATTCTTTTGACGGCGTTGACATTGCACTTTTTGCAGGCGGCAAGGCAAGTAAACTTTTCGGTCCCGCCGCAGTTAAAGCCGGTGCTGTGGTTATCGACAATTCCAGCACGTACAGAATGGATCCCGACGTCCCGCTTGTAGTGCCGGAAGTAAATCCGCAAGCTATCGCCAAACACAAAGGCATTATCGCCAATCCGAATTGCTCAACGATTATCATGGTTATGGCGCTTAAGCCGCTGTACGACCTTGCAAAAATTAAGCGCGTTGTTGTTTCTACGTACCAAGCTGTAAGCGGCGCAGGGCGTGAGGGTATGGACGAGCTTAAAACGCAGCTTGAAGATTTAGCCGAAGGTAAAACGCCGCAAGCAAAAATTTTACCCGTCGCGTCTTTGGACAAACACTATCAAATTGCGTCCAACCTTCTTCCGCAGATTGATATTTTCATGGACAATGATTATACAAAAGAAGAAATGAAAATGATTGACGAGACGCGTAAAATTATGGAAGATGCCGACATGAAAATTACGGCTACGACGGTGCGCGTACCGGTTTACAGAAGTCATGCCGAATCAGTCAACGTGGAATTTTACGACGAAGTCAGCGCCGAATCTGCGCGGAAGGCGCTTGAAAATTTTGAAGGCGTCACGGTGCGCGATAATCCCGCCGAAATGATTTACCCTCAGCCTTTGGAGACGTCCGGCAAAGATAATGTGGAAGTCGGCAGACTGCGCAAAGATTATTCAGTTGAACACGGCTTGAATTTTTGGGTTTGCGGCGACCAAATTCGTAAAGGCGCGGCGCTCAATGCGTTGCAGATTGCAGAAAAGTTGATTAGTGAAGAGTGAAGAGTTAGGAGTGAAGAGTCTCTAAGCTCTAAGCTCCAAGCTACTATGGAGGTGATTACGTGGTTAGTGATGAAACGATGACTTTCAGTTTGGGTTCGGAAGAAAACCGCGCTGAAAAAGTCATAAAGACGGCGTATCAGGCGATGAACGAAAAAGGCTACAATCCGGTACACCAACTGGTAGGCTACCTTTTAAGCGGCGACCCCGCGTACATTACAAGCCACCTTGATGCACGCAGTAAAATCCGAAAGGTTGAACGCGATGAACTTTTGGAAGAACTCGTGCGAACGTATTTAAATCATTTGGAGAAAAAAAGTTGAGATACCTTTCACTTGATATCGGCGACAAAACCATTGGCATTGCCGTAAGCGATCCTTTGGGCTTTACCGCGCAGGGCGTCAAAACCATTCAGCGTACGTCCAACAAAAATGACGTTAAGGAACTCGGCGATTTAATTTCACAATACGAAGTCGAAACGCTGATAATCGGTCTGCCAAAACATATGAACGGCACGGAAGGCGAACGTTGCGAATTGGTCAGAAAATTTGCGGCGAAAGTTCAGGCGGCGTATCCTGCCGTAAATCAAATTTTTTGGGACGAAAGATTAAGCACCGTTGCAGCTGAAAAATCTTTAATCGCGGCGGACGTGAGTCGCAAAAAGCGCAAAAAGGTTATTGACAAAATGGCGGCGGTTTACATTTTGCAAGGCTATCTTGACGGTTTGCCGACTAACAATCTATAAACTATCGATTTATCGATCTAGTCACTATCGATCTAGTCACTATCGATCTAGCGATCTAGTCACTATCGATCTAGTCACTATCGATCTAGCGATCTAAAAAAGGAGAAATTTTAATGGCTAAGAAAAAAAATATTGAAGAAAATGTTTCAAAGGAAATTCCGGACGTCGAGGTTGACGTTGATGAAGAGGATATCGACGAGGATAATTACGACGACGAAGATTTCGGCGACGTTGTAGTTGAAATGCAGGACGAAGAAGGCAACTCTTATTACTACGTCGAGCAAATGATTATTCCCGTAGGCGATCAAGATTTTGCTCTGCTTGTTGAAATTCCCGACCATGATCATGAATGTTGCGGCGGTCACCACCACGACCATGAAGGCTGTGAGTGCGGCTGCGAAGACGGCGACGTTATCATTGCCAAAATCGTTCAAGACGAAAACGGCGAAGATATTTACGTGGAGCCGACTGACGAAGAATTTGACGCCGTGCAAAAGGCGTATGACGAAATGGTTTTTGATGATTTTGACGAAGACGAAGACCTTAAGTAAGCGGGAAAATGAAATTTCCATTTTTCAACTCAGGTAAAAAATCTAACTCTAACAAGAAAGTGACGAACATAAGCAACTTAGGCAGTCGAAGTGCCGGCAAAAAAAATATCGCGTCAAGGCTTGTCGGCATTTTACTGGCGCCTTTCAAGTGGCTTAAATCTCTTTTTGCAGAAGTGTCTTGGAAATTTATTTTATCAATAATCGGCGGGCTAATTTTTTGCATTGCGATAGTCGGCGCGGTTTTAATCTTCGTCGACCCGTTCGCAATAAAGCCGCAAAGTGAACTGCACCCGCAAACTTATGAAGAGGACGAAGGCAAGCGCGTACACGTTAAAATCAGTGAAGGTATGTCCACCGCCGAAATTGCCGATATCCTTGAGGCGAAGGAAGTAATTGCCAGCAGTTTAAAATTCAGAATCGTTTCAAGACTGCGCAGTTACGACGGACAGCTTAAACCCGGCACGTACGTTTTTTACACCGGTATGAATGATGAGGACGTTTTCGCAAAACTTTTAACCGGCGAAAAATATCTCGTACGTTTCACAATTCCCGAAGGTTTCGGCGTCAAGGAAATTGCCGAGCGTCTGTACAGTCTTGACCTTATCGACAAGGAAGATTTTTTGAAGGCGGCGGAGAATTTTGCGCCGTACGGCTATATGCGCAAACATAAAAATGTACGATACGCGGCGGAAGGTTTTCTCTTCCCTGAAACATATTCGGTGGAAAGTGACACGTCGATTGAAGATATTTTGAAAATGATGGCGGGAGAATTTGACAAGCGCGTAACGCCTGCAATGCGTGAAAAGGCTAAAGAGTTGGGCTTGTCGCTGTACGATTTAACTACGCTTGCGTCGCTTGTTGAAAGGGAAGTTCGCTACCCCGAAGACAGAGCGATTGTCGCGCAGGTTTTTCTTAAGCGCTTGAAATTGAATATGCCGTTGCAGACCGACGCAAGCTTACAATACCTGCTTGACGAGCCGAAAGAAGATTTAACGATTGAGGACACGGAAATTGAGTCGCCTTACAACACGTACAAAAACGCGGGATTGCCGCCGGGACCTATTGCAAATCCCGGCATGGACGCGATAGAAGCCGTGCTGAATCCTGCGCCGACGGATTATCTTTACTTCGTTGCGGACAGGCAGGGACATAATCATTAT
>JAFTEG010000078.1 GCA_017453765.1 Selenomonadaceae bacterium | reverse complement strand
TCGCCTTTCAATCGGCACCGAACACCTTGACGACATTATTGCGGATTTGGACGAAGGTTTTAAAGCGCTTTAAAATATTTTGGAGGAAAATTTCATGGCAAAAATTTATAACAGCGTCACGGAATTAATCGGCAACACGCCGCTTTTGAACGCGAAAAATTTTTCTGCCGCGTTTAACGTCAATGCAAAAATTCTCGTCAAGCTTGAATACTTCAATCCCGCCGGCAGTGTTAAAGACAGAATTGCAAAGGCTATGATTGAAAAGGCGGAGCGTGAAGGCAAGCTTAAGGCTGACTCGGTGATTATCGAACCTACCAGCGGCAACACCGGCATTGGTCTTGCAAGCGTCGCGGCGTCGAAAGGTTACCGCGCAATTTTGACAATGCCTGAAACAAGGAGCGTTGAACGTCGCAATTTGTTGAAAGCTTACGGCGCCGAAATTGTTTTGACTGACGGCGCTAAGGGTATGAAAGGCGCCATTGCTAAGGCTGAGGAGTTGGCGAAAGAAATTCCAAACGCCTTCATACCGTCGCAGTTCACCAATCCCGAAAATCCCGCGATTCACGAAGTTACTACCGGTCCCGAAATTTGGCGTGACACCGACGGCGCGGTTGACGTATTTGTTGCAGGCGTTGGCACCGGCGGCACGGTTAGCGGCACGGGAAAATTTTTGAAAAAGCAAAATCCCAATGTTAAAGTCATTGCCGTTGAACCTGCAACGTCACCGGTTTTGTCGCAGGGTAAAGCCGGCGCCCATAAAATTCAAGGCATCGGCGCGGGATTTGTACCCGAAACTTTGGACACGAAAATTTATGATGAAGTTGTCGCCGTTGCGAATGAGGACGCTTTTAAATTCGGCAGGGAATTTGCACGCGCGGAAGGTGTTTTGGTAGGAATATCGTCTGGCGCGGCACTTGCGGCGGCTTGCGAACTTGCAAAACGCGAAGAGTACGCCGGTAAAACTTTCGTAGTGTTGTTGCCCGATACCGGCGACCGCTACCTTTCTACCGAATTGTTCAGCTGATTTATAAAATTTTTGTAGGCAATATTAATCGTCTTGGAAAAAATTTTTCGAGACGTTTTTTTTATGTTATAATGTAAAAACTAAAAACGTCAGTTTGGAGCAAATATAAATTAAAAGGTGGAAAGTTAATGTTCGGAATTGGCGCCGGAGAATTGATAATGATATTAATAGCCGGACTTGTAATTTTCGGTCCCGGCAAACTGCCTGAAGTCGGTCGCGCGATTGGAAAGGGTTTACGCGAATTTCGCAAGGCGCAGGCAATGTTTCGTGCTACGCTGGACGAAGTGTCGCTGGAAAATGAAAAAAAATCTGTCGCGCTTGAAAAGCCGCCTGCCGAAACCGTTACCGCTGAAAAAAATGTTACGGCAGATAAAGCTGTAACTGCGAACAAAGCCGTTACGCTTGACAAAAATATTGCGGCTGATAAACCTGCTGAAAATGTTGCCGTAGATAAAACTGTAAGCGTTGACAAAAACGTTACGGCGGATAAAGCCGTTAGCGTTGAAAAGGCGTTGCCCTTAGAAAATCCTACAGAAAATATTTCGCGCGAAAAACTTGTTGACGCCACGAAAGAAATTTATGAAGAAAAAAAAACGGCGGTCAGCGTTGACGACGTGATACAAATGGCTAAAGACACTTCACTTGCCGAGCCGGAAGTTGACGGCGCTAAAAATGAAATTTCGGCGGCGGAAAATGTTTCAACGGCTGATAAAGTCACGGCGGCTGAAAGTGTGGCGGAGGCTAATAAAAATTCGGCGATTAAAAATAATTCTACGGCTGATAAAGCCAGCACGGCGGAAGAAAATACGTTGGCGGAAAAAAAAACTGCGTTAAATGTGTATGACGTGATAGAAATGGCGAAAAATAATTCATTCGTCAAGGAGAAAATCTATGAAAAAATTTTTGGCGGCACTGGCGCTGTCACTTATAATGCCGATGTCAGCAAGTGCATTAACATTACAAGAGGCGGTACGGACGGCACTTGAAAATAATCCTTCCCTGCAACAGACAGAATACGCAATCGCAGTAAGAGAGGCAGACTTAAAATCAGCGAAAGGAGGTAAAGGCGTAAGGGTAAGCGGGTCAAGCAGTTTTAATATGTCGAAGACCGAAGGCAACAACCATTCAAAATCTCTGCGCGGCACTGTTTCTGCGTCACTTCCGCTTTACAGCGGCAACAAGCTTGAAACGCAGATAAAATCGGCGGAGCTTGACATAGAAACGGCGTGGCTGAATTTTTATCAAGCGCAGGACGATTTAATTTATCAAGTGGCAACTGCCTACGTCGACGCGCTGGAAAGTTTGGCGACGGCTAAGGTAGACTTGCAGACAGAGGAAAATTACGCGGCGCATGAAAATTACATTGCCCTTTTGTACGACGCGGGAGCAAAGGCGAAAATTGATCTTCTGCGCGCGCAGGTTGAAACTTCCAACGCCGGACAGACTACGGCAAAATCTCACGCCGCGTACGAAGTTAATTTAGTTAAGCTTGCAACTTTAATGTCGGTTGACCCCGTGCCGAATTTCACGCTTGAAGAATTTTCTACCGCGCTTGAACTCGGTGAACTTGAAAATTTTTTGGCGCTTGCCGATGAAAACCGAAACAATTTGAAGGCGGACGCGGTGAACGTTGAAAAGGGCGAATTGAATATCGAACTTGCCCGCGCAGATAAACGCCCGACCGTTTCGGCGGAAGTGTCAACCGGTGTCAGTTCCGTGTACGATTCGTGGCACCCAACGCCGGACGTTACCGTAGGCGTCAGCGCGTCAATGACAATTTTTGACAGCGGAGTTACCGACGCGAAAATTAAAGCCGCAGAAATTGAACTTGAACGCCTGCGCCTTGCCATGCAAGATGATATTAATTCCGTGCATGAAAGCGTTGTCACGGCGTACAAAAATTTAAAAATCGCCGTCATGCGTCTTCGTACCACGAAAACTGCGGTTGACCTTGCGGAAGAGGAAAGGTATATCGCGACGGAAAAATACAATGCCGGCGAAGGAATTTTGCTTGACATTTTGGACGCGGAGCAGGCGCTTGCCACTGCGAAAAAAAATTTTGTCAGCGCAAATTACGACGTGACGCGTTATCGCCTTGACTTGGCTCATGCAATCGGCGACACTATGTCTGTCATTAATCCGTGACAAAATTGTAATTACCTTGAAAAATTCATATTCAAAGTGTAAAATTAGCGTAATTTTTTCAGCTGTTGTCATTCAGCGAAAATTACGTTTTTTGTTACGAAAATTCCTACACGGAGGGAGATATTTAACAGTTGGACGAGGAGAAGAAAGACCTTGTGCCGCTTGAAGACGATGACGCGCTTGAATTAAAAGAAGAATACGTCGTCATACACGTCACCGGCGGCGGCAAGGATCGTGAAATAAAATTAAGCGCGGGACTTTATAAATTCGGCGTCTTCACATTTTTTGTAGGCGTTGCAATTTTAATCGGCGCGTGCGGCTACTCGATTTACAGCGCATTGAATGTACAGCGAAACGCGGCGATTGTTCACGAAATTCAGCAGGCGGAGGAACATCAGCAAGAACAACTTTTATCCGTATCAAAAAAGGCGTCCGAATTAAATGAAACGTTGCATAATCTTGCACAGCAGGAACAGGAACTTCGTATTCAAGCGGGACTGAATCCGCCTAAGGAAGATAAAGTCGAAACACCTGCCGAAGGTGAAACGCCTGCCGCTACTGAAGACGCGGCAACTTCTGAAAATGCAACGCCTGCAGAAGGTGAAGCGCTTACCGAAGGTGAAACGCCTGCCGCTACTGAAGAATCTGCGCCTGCCGAAAGTGAAACGTCTGAAACGGAGCATAACGGTCAAGGCGGACCGATTGACGGCTTAACGGTAGAAAACGTCGCCGAAGCGTTGGCAATGCTTGAAGAGCGTGTCAACATTCGCAAGGAAAGTTTGGACGATTTTCAAGCCGAACTTAAAAATCAGCGTGAAAAAATGGCGGCGGCGGCAGCTACGGCAAATGCTACAGGCGTGGCAAATTCAATTCCGAATTTCAGCGGCTCATGGGCAAGCACTTCTATCACGTACGATTTAAGCCAGTTCGGCGGCATTCCTGCGGCTGATTCGCATATGCCTTCAATTTGGCCTACTACCGGCGTCGTCACGTCACCTTACGGTTTGCGTTGGGGCGGCAGTGATTTTCATCCCGGCATTGACATTGCTAACGATATGGGTACGCCGATTGTTGCGACGGCGGACGGTGTTGTTGACTTCGCGGGCTGGAACGCGGGAGGCTACGGCAACATGGTTGACATAGATCACGGCAACGGTATCATGACGCGCTACGGTCACGCCTCTCAAGTTGTTGTTTCTGCCGGTCAGCAAGTTAAGCGCGGTCAACTCATCGCGTACATGGGAAGTACCGGTTTCAGCACGGGTCCTCACGTCCACTACGAAGTTATCATTAACGGTCAACGCGTCAATCCTATCAGCTACTTGTAAAATCTCATCAGCTATTTATAAAATCCTATAAGATACTTGTAAAATTTTTTTGAAAGGTTGTATTGTATGAAAAAATTTGTCGAACTCGTTCAGCGCGTACACAATGAGCGCTTTTCCGTAGTCATAAATAAAATTGCGGCGGAAAAAATTCCGGTAGCGTTTTTGTCGCTTGCACCGATTGCCGCCGCCGTTGAAATTGTGAAAAATCTGCGCGGACAGGGCTTGAATATCAGCAAGCTTATAACATTGCAACCCCCCCCCTGCTGATTCTGCGCTTGAATTTGATATAATTCACCTTAATGACGCCGAGAAACTTTATCCTCAACCGGAATATATTTTGGTGATTGATAATGTTTCCGCCAGAGTTGCGTTAAAAAATTTGCCGACTTGTAAAGTTCTCAGCATTAACAGAGATAATTCGGAACAAATTTATCAAACTTTTATGACGCACTTAACTGACTTGCAGGAAGTTTACGAATCACTGATTGACGAAGAATCTAAAAAAACTTTTCGCGGTTATTGGCTCGGAAATATTTCAAATCAGCTTGGCGAAATTGTTTATACAAACAGTGCGCATTATTTAATAGCAGGTTTTATTCCCAAAGACGGCGCAATTACTTTTGACGCGGGAGCGTATGACGGCGGCACGTCTACAGTTTTTTCAGAAATGGGTTACAAAGTTTACGCCTTTGAATTGGATATTAAAAACTTTGAACGAATCAAGCCGATAGCCGAAGAAAAAAATTTTGTCCTTGAAAATTTAAGTCTCGGTTCATACAAACATAAAATGCGCTATAATTCAGGCGGTCTCAGTGGAACCAGTTGGAAAACCAACGGCACGGATATCACGCAAGTTACAACGATAGACGCTTATGCACGTGAACATAATTTGCCCAGCGTCGACTTCATAAAGCTTGATACAGAAGGCGCGGAGTTGGAAATTTTGAAAGGCGCAAAAACTTCCATTGCAAGGTACAAGCCGATTTTGGCGATAAGCGCTTATCATAAATGGGAAGATTTTTGGACACTGATGAATTTTATAAAATCCATTCGTCCCGACTATGAATTTGCAATGCGTCAAGGTTACGAATCACAAGAAGAAGAACCTTTTAATGTTTCTGACCAATATGCTGACACGTTATATTCTTTGGGGCTTGAACCGCAAATAAGATATTTCTGGGAATGCGTCTTATTTGCCCGCTAATTAATTCTCTCCGCTACTTTCTTCATTCTTAATTCTGCATTCTTAATTAACAAAAACGGTGGTGATAAAAATGCTTTACGCGATGATTGATGTAGGATCGAACACGATACGTATGGCGATTTACGAAATTGACGGCGACAGGGTGGAAATGCTGATGAAGCGCAAACATACCTTAGGGCTTGCGGCTTACGTGAAGGATGGCTATATGCAGCATCAGGGCATTGATAAAGTTGTCGAGATAATTCAAGAGTACAAAAACTTTTTGGAAGATCTCGGCATAAATCGCGTGACTGCATTTACTACCGCCGCGCTAAGAAATTCGATTAACGGTCGTGATGCGGTGCGCGAAATTTCCTACAGGACGCAGACAAACATAATGATAATGAGCGGCGACGATGAGGCGACGTTTGACTTTATCGGTGCGACGCATAACCTTGACGAAGACAAAGGGCTTTTAATCGACATAGGCGGCGGCTCCACTGAAATTGTCTACTTCAACTACAGCACGATTCAAGTCAAAGTTAGCCTGCCGATTGGGTCACTCAGCTTTCATACGCGCTACACCGGCAGGGAACATATTTTGCCAAGCCGCTCGGAATGCGACGAAATGTACGCGGAGGCAGAAGCGACGGTCAGCGCGGTTAATGAATTTCGCGACATAAGTCACGCGCAGATTTGCGGTATCGGCGGGACGTTCAAAGGGGCAATGGCGCTTTACAATGCAATGTTCGGACTGCCGCGCAGAAATATGCGAATGGAAGTGCGGCGACTTCGTACTATTTTGCAACGGTTTAATCGCGACAATGAATTAATCGTGCCGGATAAAGTTTTGCTCATGCGTACCGTGCCGGAAAGAATGCATACGTTTATGCCGGGACTTATTATCGCCGACGTGTTGGCAAAACGTTTCGGCAGTCACGATATTCTTTACAGCGATTCCGGCGTAAGGGAAGGGTATATTTATTCTAAGATTTTAACTGACGAAGAGTTTTAATTTAATTAAGGATTAAGGATTAAGGATTAAGGATTACTCATGCAAGCGGCTACAAAACTTTCAGCGGCATCGGGACAACCTGCAAAGTGTATGTGCAGGTACGACGCCGCTATATTTTTGTCCGCGTAGCCTGCAAAATATTTCGCGCCGGTTCTAAGCTTTTCGCAGTGAAAAATTTTCCCCGCCGCGTCCGCAACTTCCTTTGAAAAGTGAAATTCATGCGCGTGAATTTTATCGCCGCGCTTGCCTATCACGCAGTCCCTGTCCAACGTCGCCGCCACGTAGCCGACTGTTTGTAACTTGTCTGTCATTACGGCTTGATTCGGAATTACGCCGCACATTTCGTAAGCCGTGCCGTCGAAGTCCGTCAAAAAATTCATAAGGTACATGTAGCCGCCGCACTCCGCGAAAATCGGCGTACCGTTTTCCGCCGCACGTTTAATTTCGGTGCGGATTTTTTTATTGCCTTGCAACTGCGCCGCGTACATTTCGGGGGTAGCCGCCGCCGAAAATTAAGCCGTCCACTTTCGGCAGGTGTTCATCGTGCAACGGGCTGAAAAAAATTAATTCCGCGCCGAACTTTTTCAATTCGCGCAGACTTTCTTCATAGTAAAAGCTGAACGCCTCGTCACGAGCAATGCCGATTTTTAGGGAAGAGGGAACAGGGATTAGGGAACAGGGATTATAGGCAACGTCGGTTTTAAAATCATTTGCAAGCGCAGTCAACGCGTCAAGGTCAACCTGCGCGGAAATTTTTTCACCGATTTTATTTACAACGTCCGCAAAATTATTCTCCGCCGCCTGCACAAGTCCCAAATGTCGCGAAGGCAAAATAATTTCTTCGTCACGCCTGACAGCGCCGAAACATTTCATTCCGATGTCATTCAGCGCGTCGACAATCATTTTTTCGTGAGACGCGGAACCGATTCGATTTAAAATCACGCCGGCTAAATTTACGTCCTTGTCATATTCACGAAATCCCAACGCCGTCGCCGCTACCGACGCACCCGCGCTTTTCGCGTCAAGCACCAATACTACCGGCGCATTTAAAATCTTTGCAACTTCCGCCGTCGAACTTATTCCGCCGCGTCCGCCGTCATACAAACCCATTACGCCTTCGATTATCGCAATGTCCGCGTCGCCGTACGTCGACAAAAATATTTCGCCGAGTTTATCTTTGCCGACAAGCCAGCTGTCCAAATTTTGCGCAGGACGTCCCGCCGCCACTTCGTGAAAGCCCGTGTCTATATAATCCGGTCCGACTTTGTACGCCTGCACTTTCAAGCCGCGTTGCCTCAGCGCCGAAATTATCCCACACGTTATTGTAGTTTTACCTGCGCCGCTTTGTGTCGCCGCTATTACTATTCGCCTTAATTCTTTCAATGCTATCACCAAAAATATTTTATCACACAAAAATTTTTCTGTGCTATAATCAATCAAAAACTTTGGAGGAATTATTTTTGTCTGATTTAAACATTGCACGCCGCACCGTTCACGAAATTTTTTCAAGCCCGCGCATAACATTTCTTATTCCCGACTATCAGCGTCCCTACTCTTGGACATTGGATCATTGCGAAACTTTATGGACTGATTTTAAAGAGTTCGCATTTCCCAACGGCGATAAAGATGCCTTTGTTGACGGCAAGGACAATTATTTTTTGGGTACGATTTTAACCTTTGGCAATGACTGCGACCAAAATGAAGTTGTCGACGGTCAGCAACGCTTAATTACGCTTTTACTTTTGCTTCGTGCCTTTTATGATGCGTTCGGCGATATTAAAAGCAGAACTCGTGACAGAATTGCCGAATGTATTTGGAAAATCGGCAATGATGATAATCCCGATTTGTCGAGTTGCAAAATTACTTCCGAAGTTGCGACGGACGAAGGTAATGCCGAATTTGAAAAAATTATTTCTTATGGTGCGGCGCCGCGTGAATTTAAAAGTAACTACGCCGAAAATTATCGCTACTTTCAAAAGGAAATTACTAAGTTTAAATTAGAGTCGCCGGATTATTTTTCAATATTTCCAAAACGAATTTTGGATAACTGCATTTTACTCCCCATTGAAACAAATTCGCAGAATACCGCGCTTAGAATTTTTACCACGCTCAATGATAGAGGTATGCCGCTTTCAGACGCAGACATTTTCAAAGCGCAGTTTTATAAATTTTTCAAGTCTCAAGGTAAAGTTGAAAAGGAAAAGTTTGTAGCACGCTGGAAAGAGTTGGAGCGCCTTTGCAACCAAAATTTTCGCCCGCGCACCGGTACGCCTAT
>JAFTEG010000077.1 GCA_017453765.1 Selenomonadaceae bacterium | reverse complement strand
TGTTCCGGCGTCATAAAAATATGCGCGTCGTCCTGCGTGAAGTTGCGAACGCGAAAGAGTCCGTGCAAGGCGCCGCTAATTTCGTGACGGTGAACCAATCCCAACTCGGCGGTACGCAACGGCAATTCACGGTAGCTGTGCGGGTGAGTTTTGTAAACCAAAATCGCGCCGGGACAATTCATCGGCTTAACGGCGTAGTCAAGGTCATCAATCTTCGTGAAGTACATATTTTCTTTGTATTGATCCCAATGTCCTGAAGTTTCCCAAAGTTTGCGGTTTAAAATTATCGGCGTCTTAATTTCTTGATAGCCGTAACGGCGGTGAACTTCGCGCCAATAATTTAAAAGCTCGTTTTGAATTATCATGCCGTTGGGGTGGAAGAAGGGGAAGCCGGGTCCTTCGTCATGCAGGCTGAAAATTTCCAGCTCCTTGCCAAGTTTACGGTGATCCCTGCGCGCCGCCTCTTCAAGCATATGCAGGTACTCTTGCAACTCGTCTTTCGACGCAAACGCCGTGCCGTAAATGCGCTGTAACATTTTATTTTTTTCATCGCCGCGCCAATAAGCACCGGCAAGCGACATTAATTTAAACGCCTTGACTTTGCCGGTAGAAAGCACGTGCGGACCCGCGCAAAGGTCGGTGAAGTCGCCCTGCGTGAAAAGTGAAATTTCGGCGTCTTCGGGCAGGTCGGAAATCAATTCGACTTTGTAAGTTTCACCTGCGTCGGCAAATTTTTTCAGTGCATCTGCGCGGCTTAAGACACTGCGTTCAAGCTTGAGATTTTGTTTGACGATATTTTTCATTTCGCGTTCAATGTCGGCTAAGTCTTCATCGGTTAATTTGCGCTCCATGTCGATATCGTAGTAAAAGCCGGTGTCAATCGCGGGACCTATGGCAAGTTGAACATTTTTGCCGTCCGTGCCGCCGTACAAATGCTTTACGGCTTGTGCCAAAATATGCGAGGCAGTGTGGCGAAGGGAATGTAAATATTCAGCGTTTTCAACTTCGACAACATTACCGTCTTTTGCAATAATTTTTTCCATACAAAATTCCTCCTTAGCGCGTAATGATAGCACAATGGTTTGAACTTTACCACAATTTTTTTTTAGGGAATAGGGAGTAGGGAATAGGGAATAGTTTTTAATCCTTAATCCTTAATTCTTAATCCTTAATTCCCCAACCCCCTCTTCCCTCTTCCCTCTTCTCTATGCTATAATTTCGACAAACTTTTTCGAGGTGGAAATTTTGAGTGAAGAGCGATTGCAAAAATTAATCAGCCGCGCAGGTTTAATGTCACGGCGTGAGGCGGAAGATTTTATAACGGCGGGACGTGTCACGGTAGACGGCAAAATTGTCAGCACGCTTGGCGCACGGGCGGACGCGCAGATTAATAAAATTTGTGTCGACGGTCAAGTCCTGCACTTCGACGCGGAGAAAGTTTACCTGCTTTTAAACAAGCCGGAAGGTTTTTTATCTGCGGCGAAGGATAAACGCGGCTGTCCTACGGTAATGGAGCTGGTTAAAGACATTTCGACGCGCGTTTACCCCTGCGGCAGGCTGGATTTAAATTCGTCCGGCTTAATCTTGATGACTAATGACGGCGAATTAATGAACCGCCTTATTCACCCGAAATTCAAAGTGCCGAAAACGTACCGCGTAAAAGTTGAAGGCGAACTCAATGCCGAAAAAATTTCGCAACTTCAAAACGGCGTTGAACTTGATGACGGCTTAACCGCTCCCGCCGAAATAAATTTACTGCACTCTGATAAAAATTCCGCGACGCTTGAAATTACGATTCACGAAGGACGCAATAGGCAGATTCGGCGAATGTTGGCGGCGGTAGGTTGCGGCGTAAAAAAGTTGGTGCGCATAAATTTTGCAGGCTTGACTTTGGACGGCGTGGCAGTCGGCAAGTACCGGCATTTAACTGCGGACGAAGTTAAATTATTGTACAAACTGGTTGAAGGCGGAAAGGATTAAGGATTAAGGATTAAGAATTTGGAATTTAGTTTGTGAAGAGATTAACTATGACAGAAAACCCATTACGCATTACGCATTGCGCATTACGCATTGCAGTGGTCGGCGGCGGTCCCGCAGGCATTATGGCGGCGATTCGTGCGGCTGAAAACGGCGCGGCTGTCACGCTTTTTGAAAAAAATAATATGCTCGGTCGAAAGTTGCGCATTACCGGCAAGGGGCGTTGCAACCTTACCAACGCGGCTGACGTCAACGAAATTGTCAAGAACATTCCCGGCAACGGCAAATTTCTTTACAGCGCGTTGAAAAGTTTTACTGCGGAAGATACCGTGAATTTTTTTGAGACGCTCGGGCTTGCGACGAAGGTTGAACGTGGCAACAGGGTTTTTCCTGCAAGCGACAATGCGGCGGAAGTGCTTGACGTGCTGACTAAGCGGCTTGCAGTTTTGGACGTTGACGTAAAATTAAATTCGCGCGTTGACGGCATTTTTGCAAACGGCGGCAAGGTTATCGGCGTGGAAGTTCACAAAAAATTTATCGACGCGGACGTTGTAGTTTTGGCGACGGGCGGCGCGTCATACCCCGCTACCGGCTCGACAGGCGACGGCTTTAAATTCGCGCGGCAGTTGGGTCACACCGTTACTAAAATTTTACCGGCGCTTGTACCGCTTGAAGTCGAGGAAGATTTTGTAAAGGACTTGCAAGGCATTTCGCTGAAAAATGTTCGCGCAGTTTTAAAGGCGGACGGTAAAGCCGTTGAAGAGCAATTCGGCGAAATGTTATTTACTCACTTCGGCGTGTCGGGACCGATAATTTTGACGTTAAGCTGTACCGCCGCGAAGCTTTTGGCAGAAAAATCTTTCGTCGAACTTGTGATAAATTTAAAACCTGCCTTAACGCCGGAGCAACTCGATGCGCGGCTTTTACGTGACTTTCAAAAGTTCAAACATAAATCAATTAAAAACGCGCTGGTTGAACTTTTACCGGCAAAATTGATTCCGCCGATTTTGGATTTATCGTACATTGCCGAAGATAAAAAAATTGACGCCGTGACTAAAGAAGAGCGCCGAAGGTTGGCAGAAAATCTGCGCGGAATGCCTTTAACCGTGACACGAACACGCCCGCTTGCAGAGGCGATTGTAACTTCCGGCGGCATTGACGTGAAGGAGATTAATCCAAAAAATATGGAGTCGAAGTTGGTAAAAAATTTATTTATTGTAGGCGAAGTTGCCGACATTGACGGCTTTACAGGCGGCTTTAATTTACAGGCTGCTTGGGCTATGGGCAATGCGGCGGGGTTAGGGTTTAGGGGCT
>JAFTEG010000076.1 GCA_017453765.1 Selenomonadaceae bacterium | reverse complement strand
GACCCAAAACTATAGCCGAAATCAGCACGAAGACCGACGCGAACATTGCGAAAATCAAATTCATATGCGCGCCATGTACCAAAAGCACTCCGACCAACATAGGCGCAAGCATACCGCCTATTCTGCCGAAACCTGCCGCCCAGCCGGAGCCGAGTGCGCGAATTGCCGTAGGATAAAGTTCCGGCGTGTAAGTGTAAATTACGCCCCACGCGCCGAGATTGAAAAAGCTCATTGCCGCGCCCCACATTAATAATTCATTTGCCGTCGCCGAGTTGCCGAAAAAGTAACTGCAGACGCCCGACATTAATAAGAAGATTGACAGCGTGTACTTTCTGCCGATTAAGTCAACCAGCCACGCCGCCGCGAAATATCCCGGCAACTGCGCGGCAGTCATAATCAGCACGTACTCGAAAGTTTTTACAACTTCAAAGCCCTGCGAAAAGACGATTGACGGCAACCACATGAAAATGCCGTAGTAGCTGTAGACAATGCCGAACCACGCCAGCCATAACATTATCGTCCTTATGCGAAATTGCGGCGTCCACAAACTTGCAAAGGTAGGTTTTGCCGCGTCTTCAGATTTTCTTTCCGCCGCATTTAAATCCTTTGCAAACGGCTCTGACTTTACGCCCAATTCCACTTCCAAGCTTAAAATAATTTGTTTAGCCTCATCAATTTTCTTTTGCGAAATTAAGTAGCGTACAGATTCTGGCATATGCAAACGAATGACAAAGACGTAAAGCGCGGGAAGTGCGCCGATTAAAAATGCCACGTGCCAGCCGAATTGCGGAATGATTATGTACGAGATAAACGCCGCGACAAGCCAGCCTACGCCCCAGAAACTTTCAAGCAGCACGATAAACCTTCCGCGCAGGTGTGACGGCGCATATTCACTCATAAGAGTTGCCGCTACGGGTAATTCACCGCCTAAGCCGAATCCTACCAAAAATCTGAAAAATAATAAACTTTCGTAGCTCCACGCGATTGCGCACAGTCCCGTTGCGACGCTGTACAAAATTACCGTAGCCGCGAAAACTTTTTTGCGTCCCAATCTGTCAGCGACCGTACCTGCAAGCACCGCGCCCAATGCCATGCCGATTAAGCCGATAGATCCAATCCAGCCGACTTGCTCCGCCGTTAAGCCCCACTCTTTTGCCAAGACCGGCAGTACGAATGAAATTATTCCCGTGTCCATTGAATCAAACATCCAGCCTAAGCCGGTTATCACCAGCAATTTGTAGTGAAATGAACCGACAGGCAATTTTTCTAACCGTTCAAGTAGCATTTAAAACCTTCCCCCGTGAAAAATTTTTATTATTAATCAAACATTGAAATTATACATTAACCGTCAAGAAGTAATGCTCTCATTGCGGCTGTGAAAAATTTTTCGTCATCCGTACCTGCCGACGCGTTTAACCTCATCATCGGCATTCGCAAAAGTTTTCGTACAATCATCTTTGTCATTTGGTCGACGACTTTTTTTTTCTTCGTCACTTAAATTCGGCAGTTTATGTGCCACGCGTTTTAATTCACGTTCACGAATTTTTTCGGCGCGTTGCGAAAGGTCAGCCATGAGCGGACGGAATTTTAAATATTTAAATCGCTCCATAATCGCCGCAACGTTGGAGTCTACTATTTTCCGCGCAGATTTCGCCTCCTCCTGCCGAAATTTTAAATTCGACTCGACGACTGATTCAAGGTCATCAATATTGTACAGCGTCACGCCGTTAATCTGCGCGACTTCCGGATCAACGTCACGCGGTACGGCAATGTCAATGAAAAAGAGTTCACGCCCCTGCCTGCGCGTCATAAGCTGTTGCGTCTGCCAAGTTTTAACCACGTAATGCGGCGCGCCGGTCGAAGTTATGATTAAATCAACATCATCAGCGCTGGTCATTGCCTCTTCCCACGCTACTGCCTGTGCGCCGAATTTTTCAGCCATTTCAACGGCGCGGGAGTAGTGGCGATTGGCGACGATAATTTTTTCAATGCCGCGTGCCTTTAAATGTTGCGCGGTAAGTTGAGCCATTTTGCCTGCGCCGAAAATTAAAGCACTGCGATTTTTAAGACCGCCCAAATTTTTCGCGGCAAGGTCAACTGCGGCGGAGCTTATCGACACCGAATTGTAGGCAATGCGCGTTTCCGTGCGTACCAACTTGCCGACGGCGATAGCCTTATTGAAAAGCGTATTTAAAACCGTGCCGGTAGTGCCTGCCGCCTTCGCAATGGTATAGGCGTCTTTAACCTGCGACAAAATTTGCCCTTCGCCTAAAATCAGCGAATCCAAACTCGACGATACATTAAAAAGGTGGCGAATGCAATTTTCGCCTTCGTACGCGTACAAAAAATTTTCCACGCCGCCGCCGGTTAAATCGTTCAAAAAATTTTTCATACAATCAGCGTCATTTGTCGAAGTCACGGCGTAAATTTCCGTGCGGTTGCACGTTGAAAGTATAACCGCCTCTTCAATGTCTTCGTAGCCGTCCAAATTTGCGAGTCCCAACTGTATTGAGTCTTTGTCGACGGAAAATTTTTCGCGAATTTCAACCGGCGCGGTTTTGTAGTTCAATCCCAAAATTTTAAGTTGCATTTAGTCTCCTTTAGTTAAGAGTGAAGAGTTAAGAGTAAAGAGTTAAGAGTTAATTTCGGTAATGCGAATTTTAGCTACACGCGCCCTGTCCATTTTCAAAACTTCAAAATGCAAGCCGTTCCAATCGTACGTCTCACCGACTTTCGGAATGTAGCCGAAAAGCGAAGTTACAAAGCCGCCCATAGTCTGAAAATATTCATGCTCTTCGCCCGGCAACGCGTCAAAGTTAAACCGACTTTTAAAGTCATCAATGTCACAAAGCCCCTCGACAAGGTAAGCGTCATCTTTCTGAACAATCTGCTTGTCGCGCGGCTGTTCAACGTCTTTCGTGCCGACAATTTCACCGGCAATGTCATCAAGCGTCACAATGCCGATAACGCCGCCGTATTCGTCATTCACAATCGCGGCAGAATCGCCACTCGTCTTAAATCGCTCCACCAGTCTGAAAATATCCATTGTGCGCGGTACGAATATGGGCTTTTTCAACAGCGCAGTCAAGTCAATTTTTTCATTCGGCTTGAGATTTAAAACGGCGTCAAGTAAATCCTTAGCGTAAATCACGCCGCGAAATTCATCGAGACTGCCTTCACCGGCGGGAAAAATCGTCTGATTGGTTTCACGCACGATTTTCAAATTGCGTTCAATGTCATCGGTAATGTCAAGCCAGCGCATATGGATTCGCGGCGTCATCAGCGCGTAGGCGGTCTCGTCGCTGAGGTGAAAAATTTTATCCACCGCCTCGCGTTCAAATTCGGCAAACGTCCCGTCCTCCGTGCCTTGCTCAATTAAATCTTTAACCTCATCTTCCGTGACGGTATCGGTAGTTTCGGGGTTCATCCCCAGTAGCATCATAACGCCTGCTGAAATTTTGTCGAACAAAAAAACTATCGGCGTCATCAGTAGCACGACGACTTTTATACTTTTGTGGTGACTGAGTAAAAAATTTTCCGGCGCCTGCCGTGCCGCGCGTGACGGTAAGAAGTTGCCGAATAAAAGCATTATGAAAATTACGACGGCTAATGAAATTATCAGCGCAACAATTTCCGCGCCGTCAAAAAAATTTATGCTGTCTAAAAATAAATTGGCAATAAAAAATGACGCGACGCCGGATAAAATTCCCGTGACGGTTACGCCGATCTGCGCGGTAGAAAGTGCGTTGGCAGGGGATTCAAAAATTTTCAGAGCGGATTCTGCGTCTTTATCGCCGTCCTGCGACATTTTTTCCAATCTGCCGTGACGTCCTTCATTCAGCGCCGTTTCCATTAACGAAAAATAACCGCTCATAATCGCCAAAAACATTATCAGCGCGAGCGGTAAAATTAACGCGGTCAAAATAATTCCTCCGACTTATAAAAAAATTTCGTTTTTATTTAAACAGATTCTTTCCTATTTTAAATAGATAATTCCATATCGGCAAGTATTTTTTTCAAAACTAAAAAAGGCACCCTATCCGAGTACCTTTTTTATTAACTTGTAGTCACTAATCCTAAATCCTACATTCTAAATTCTAAATCCTTAATCCTTAATCCAAATTATCTTCCGCCGTGCGCGTAAACTGACGCCGCCGCCATTGCGATATCTTCCGAATTAATACCGGCGGGAACGTAGAGGAAAATTCTGTCCGAAATCATACGAACCGAACCGTCCGACGCGTAGCAGACGCCGTTAATGAAGTCGCAAATTCTGCGCTGTTCGGCTTCATCAAGCTCCTCGTAATTTACAACGGCGGCTTTTCTGCTCAAAATGTCATCTGCCACCGCGCAGACTTGACTGCCGTTCACGGAATGATAAATCTTTACGGAAAATTCGGGGGACTTGACAATTTTCAAGCCGGGGCTATCCGTAGCCTCAGTTTCAGGCGCAGGATTTTCATACGCAGAATAGCGCTTGCCGCCTACCGACATCGTACCGTTTTCTGCCGTGTTCATCGCCGCGTAAGTTGCACCGTTCGCCGTCGCCACGCGCTTTACTTCTTTCATAGCCGGAACTTGCGCTTTGCTTTCGGCAACTCTCGCCGCTTGCTTTCTTTCTTCTGCCAACTCTTCCTCTTCCGTAGGCTCCAGCGGCATTATCAAATCGGTAAGCTTTCTTGCCCAATCCATAATAATCATAATTTCATCAAATTTGCACGAAACAAATTTGACTTTTCACCTCCGTAAAAATAAATTCCGCAAATTTTTTTCTGTTGTAGATTTTTTTCCTTACAAATCACTAATCGCTACGAACTACGAGCTAATCGCTAAAATCTAACTTGCCGGTATTTTAACATACTCTTTTGTAATTTGTAAAGGATTTTTTCAAGTTATTTTCATAAAAGTTTTTTCAATGCCGAAAAATTTTTTCAAACGGCTAAAAAAAAAGTTCACCTATCCGAGTGAACTTTGGAAAAAAATTTATGAAATTGCGTTTACTTTAACGTGAGCTTAGATTTTTTGCGTGCCGCCGCGTTTTTATGAATG
>JAFTEG010000075.1 GCA_017453765.1 Selenomonadaceae bacterium | reverse complement strand
GCATTGATAAAACGCCGCGCCGTCACTTCCTTTCTTTTTAGGGGTTAGGGGCTAGGGGCTAGGGGCTAGATTCTCTTCCCTAGTCCCTGTTCCCTCAATCAAAATTCTTCGTCTTCAAAATCGGGCTCGTCCTCTTCTTCCGGCGTCACCACGCGCGTAATTTGTACCGCCATTTTTTTGCCGAAAGTACCCGGTCTGCAATAAAACTTTGCATTGGAGCCTACCTTGCACGGCAGGTCGTCTTTAACCTTAGTATTAAGTTGCAGTACGTCGCCGAAACCTAAAGTTAAAAATTCGCGTATGGTAATTTGAACTTCGCCGACTTCCACTACAAACGGCACCAACGTCTTTGTCAACTTGGATTGAATCAGTCCAACCTGCGCGTCGTTGCCTTCTTTCGCAATGGAGGACGCCACCCAAAATGTTGTCGTCAACTTCGACATAATCGGTTCCAATACAAGGTACGGAATGCAAACGTTCATCATACCTTCAATTTCGCCGATTTTCGCCTGTATCGTGACGATAACCACCATTTCACTCGGCGTGACTATTTGCGTAAATTGCGGATTGGATTCCGTCCCTTCCAAAAAAGGATTTATCGTCGCAACATTCGCCCACGCCTCTTTGAAGTTCACCATTGCCGCATTTATGAAACGCCGCATTACCGCATCTTCAATATCTGTCAGCACGCGCGCTTTCATTGCCGTATTTCCGTCGCCGCCGAAAACTCTGTCAATAAATGCAAAGGCAAGATCGGTACCCACTTCAAAAATTATGTTGCCTTTCAGCGGCGGCACGCCCAACACGCTGATTACGCTGGGATTCGCCATTGACTGCACAAATTCTTGATAAGTAAGCTGTTCGACTGACGCCACTTCAACATTGACCAAAGTCCGAAGGTGCGTGCTTAAGTACGTATTTAAAAGCCGCGTGAAACTCTCGTGCAACATGTAAAGCGTACGAATTTGGTCTTTGGAAAATTTGTCGGGACGCTTAAAATCGTAGGTTTTAATTTTTCTTGTATCTTCTTGCTTTATTTCTTCGGTATTGACTTCACCGCTGTTTACTGCCGCCAAAAGCGCGTCTATTTCCGCTTGGGACATTACGTCGCCGGGCATGCTCTCGCCTCCGATGTTAGGGGTTAGGGTCTAGGTGTTAGGGTTTAGAGTTTAGGCTAACCTCTAACACCTAATTTAAATCTACTGCAACAAAAAGCTGGTTATATAAATATCGTAGACTGCACCGTTACCCAATTCCGCGTTTAGCGCCTCTTTGAGCTGCTTTTTCAAGTCATTTTGTTTCTGCGCGTCGAAGTCTTCTATTTGCACTGACCTTAAAAATTGCGTCGTGGTATCCATTACTTTTATTTCGGCTTCGGGGTTAAAAGACTTTGTCTCTTCATTAACTACGGATTTTTTTGAAGGGTTCACTTCCAACACTATGCCAGCCTTCAAATATTTTCCGCCGCGCGGTCCGCCGACATTGACCAATATTCCTTCTTTAGGATCTCCCAGCTTTATGAATATCCCCGAATCATGCGGCTTGCTGTCGTCAAAGTCTTCTTCTGACGCCGCGTCTTCCATCATCTGTTTCATGACGAAGGTTGAAATTCCCACTGCAAGCACAAGACCGACTATAACCAGCACTACAATTAAAATTATCGGTGACTTTTTCTTAGGTTGCTCCTCCGCACCCTCAACTTCTTCCTTTTCTTCTGCAGCCATTTAGCCTTCCTCCGTTTACCCTCTCAATGCGCGACGATACTTCATTACACGGCGAACTACTTCATCTGCCGACTCGTCTACGATTAATACTTTTTCATTAACCAAAGTTATTACCGTGTCCGGTGTCTCTTCTATCGTCTGAATAAGTTCTGCGTTAAGGATAAATTCGCCCTTCTTCTTGTCCGAATTAAATTTTGTCAGCTTAATCATTTCTGTACCTCCCTACCAAAAAATTTAAAGCGAATCGTTTTTATAAAGCCTTCAAGATAATTTTCAATTTTCGCCGCGAACTTTTAAAATCCTTTCTATTTTCAAAATTATTGCCGCCTGCGTCAAGAGAAAAATTTTTTATGGCTTGAATGAAATTTTCTTTGCTTATGAATTAATTTTCTTTGGCGTTGTGGTTTATAAATTAGGGCGTATTGACTAATTTAAACTTTGATAAATTTTAATATTTTTTAGGATTTTAAGATTTTAGGTTTTTAAGTTTTTAGGTTTTTAGGATTTACTTTTTCTTTTGGCGCAAAAATTTACAGCTACGGTACATCCGCGCCGATTTTTAAATTTAATCCGCGCTGATTTTTTTGTCGTGCCGCATAGAAATTTTGACGCGCATAAATAAAAAATTGACGCGTAAAAATTTTTCAGTTACAATTCATTCAAATTTTAAGGAGCATTAATAATTTTAAAGGAGATATGTTTGGCAATGAAACGAATTGCACTGATAATTTTTGCCGTAATATTTTTTTTCGTGCCGCAAGGTGAAAGCGCGGAATATACGCCTGCACCGGAGCCGCCGCAAATTACCGCAGATTCGGCAATTTTGGTAGAGGCGTCTACCGGCAGGGTGCTTTATGAAAAAAATGCCGACCAAGTTCGTCAACCCGCAAGCCTTACAAAAATGATGACCGGCATTATCGGCTGGGAAAAACTTTCGCCGTCCGATGAAATTGTAGTTTCAGAGAATGCCGCCTACACGGAATATTCTTCACTTCGCCTTGAGCCGGGCGAAAGATTAAACGCGCTTGACCTTTTGGCAGGTACGATAATTGTTTCTGATAATCCTGGCGCCGCCGCAATAGCTGAAAAAGTTGCCGGAAGTTCCTACGCCTTCGCGCAGATGATGAATGCTAAGGCTCAAGAAATCGGTTGCGAACAAACTCACTTCACCAACCCGCACGGTCTGCCGAATTTAAATAACGTTTCAACTGCGCGGGACTTGTCAAAAATTGCAATGTACGGAATGAGAATGCCGCAATTTCGTGAGACCGTCGGCACTAAAAAAAGAATGTTGTACTGGCTTTATCCCGCCGGTAAATCCGAGCCTTGCGAAAATACCAATGAACTTTTGTACCCGCCCGCCGAGACGAAAAATTTTATCACGGTGTACTACGACCCCGCCGAAACTACGGGAATTAAAACCGGTTACACGCAAGCCGCAGGCGGTTGTCTTGCCGCAAGTTCACGGCGCGGTGACGTTGAATTAATCGTGATAATTTTACACGCGACTGACATGGAAACGCGCTTTAACGACGCGGCTAAACTTTTGAATTACGGCTTTGACCAAGTGAAAAATTTTCGACAGGTTAAAAGCACGCGTATGACGCGCACTTCTTTTGTACGCGGCGGCGAACGTGCTACGGTTCACCTTGACGCGGCGCGAGATTTAATTTACCCGCTGATTGAAGGCGAAGACCCCAAGAAATTATCCGTCAGCTACGACCTTCCGAAATTTCTTGACGCGGGAATTGCGAAGGGACAAGTTATCGGTAAAGCGGTTTTGAAGTACGAAGGTAAGCCGGTAGCCGAAGTGCCGATGGTTGCGCGTGAAAGCGTTGCTGAAGGTTTTAGTATCACGTCTTTTATTGTAAGTTTGACGGAGCCGATTTTCTTGTTTGCGGAAAATTTTTTGGCGGCGGCGTGAAGTGGATTAAGGATTAAGAATTAAGGATTAAGGATTAAGAATTAGTAAGGAGATTGTAGAGGGTAGCTGGTAGAATTTAGAAAATCTGTTCCCTAATCCCTATTCCCTCTTCCCTCATTAAAGTCATGATAAGGTTAGAAAATATTACAAAAAAATTCGGCGAGCTGACTGCCGTCGACAATTTGAGTTTTGAAATACAGCGCGGTGAAGTTTTCGGACTGCTGGGCAAAAACGGCGCCGGTAAAACCACCACAATAAAAATGATGACCCTGCAACTTAAGCCGAGTGCAG
>JAFTEG010000074.1 GCA_017453765.1 Selenomonadaceae bacterium | reverse complement strand
GCTTCTGTCTATGATATCGTCGGGAATAATTCCGAACGTACGGTATTGAGAAGGGTCTCTGAATACTTCGTTTATCGACGTCGCCGAAAAATGTCAGCGGAAAATTTTCATTGCGATAAAACATTTTTTCTGCGCGGCTACTCAAAATAATTGTATCGAGGTCAAGCCAAATTCCGCCGTGCTGTTTCAAAAGCATAACTCTAATTACGTCAGCAATTAGCATGTAAGAGAATCTGCCGGAAAAAAGTTTATCGGTACCCCCCCCCTTTTTTTGCCGAGTGCGGAGAAGTCAACATAGTTTTCCACGTTTTTCATATCCAAAATGGTTACGGAGCTGTCGGGCAAAAATTTTTTTCACGTTTCCATGCAAAGCTGAAGGTAGTACGGAATTTTATCGCGCGGTTCCCAAAATGAAAATATCTTCACATCAATTACCTCTTATTATATAAATTACCTTCTTAAAATTTTTTCTACAAACTATGTAACTCCGGCTTACAATATAGCCGAAACAAAAGATTCGCCGAAATAAACTATAGCGCCCATTAAAATTATGAAAGGAATGAAAACTTTAATTGCGAAAGACATAATTTGACTTTCGACGCCGCGCAGACCGACAGCCGCCACGCCGATAGCTATTGACTGCGGAGAAATAATTTTACCTACGCAAGCGCCTGCCGCATTAGCCGCCGCCATCCACGCTTGACCTACTTCATTTGCGCCTATTGCCAACGCCGCATCTGCCTGCAACTTGCCGAAGAGTACGCCGCTGGTGGTAGCCGAGCCGGTGATAAAGGAACCTGCCGCGCCGATAAGCGGTGAAATTGCGGGGTAAAGTGTACCCGTAGCCGCAACCGTCACTTCCGCCATTGTCGTTATCATTCCGCTGTAACCCATAACACGCGCGGTGGCAATTATCGTTATCATCGTGATAAACGTCGGTATCAGCGTATTAACCGTTCTGTGTAAGACGCTTAACATGTCGCTGACTGTCGCGCCTTGCACAAAGCCGGAAATTATCGCCGAAGTCATAATCAAAGTACCCGGCGTGACAATCCACGTAAACGTGTAAAGTCCCGCGCCTTCGCCCGTGTAAATCGGTATGGAAGTTTTAAACTGGCTTAAAAAGTCATTTACCGGCGGTACGAGTTTTGAAGTTACGATTAAGAAAACGAAAATCAAAATGAAGGGCAACCATGCTTTTAATCCTTTTTCAAAGGTTATCTCTGAAGTTGACTCGACCGTCGGAACTTCATATTCCTCATCTTTCACGGGGAACATTTTTGCGTAGGCGACGATTAATCCCATTGAAAAAATTGCGCCTGCAACGCCGGCAAGTCCCGCGCCCATAAAGTTACCTGCCACAACTGCCGGTACCAAAAATCCTAAGCCTGCAACGAGACAAGCGGGAATCATTCCTCTCAATGCTTTTAACGAGCCGCCGAATGTCACGAGCATTAAAAACGGCATGATAATCATCATAAAGCTGAGCTGAAGTGTAGTGAACGTGGCAATTTGTGAACCGTCAAAGTTCGTCAACTGCGCGAGCGTGATAAGCGGCAGACCGATTGAACCGTAGGACGATTGAACCGCGTTTGCCAAAAGACAGACTATGATAGCCGAAATTGGATTTATGCCGATACTTACCAACATTGACGCGCCTATTGCAACCGCCGTACCGAAGCCGGACATACATTCCAAAAAGCCGCCGAATCCCCACGCGATTAACAAAATTATTATGCGCTGATCCGTGCTGACGGAGTTTAACATTTCTTTGATTGTTTCAATGCCTTTTGTGAACACCGACAAGTTGTAGGTGAAAATCGCCGAAATGATAACCCAAATGATTGGCCACACTGCCATTGTGGCGCCTTCCAACGCCGCCGTTGCCGTGTCGCGTAAGGGCATGCCGAAAAAATTCATTGCCATAATAAATGCAAATATGAGTGCTACTGCGCAGGCTTGCCACGCCGGCAATTTTAATCCGATTAGCGCTATTACCAACCATATTATTGGAGCAAGCGCGGCAAAAAATAAACCATCCAAAACCGCTCATCCTCTCTAGTCGCAAAAATTTTAATTGCAACGGTACACTAAAAAATTTTAACGTACCAAAACTTCCCGCTATTTTATATCATTAATGCACGATAATTTCAAGGTTGATTAGTGAATAGTAAGCAGTAGTTAGTGAATAGTAATTAGGGCGTGTTGAATAATTCAAATTCTTGTAAATAGAAAAGATTTTTTTAGGATTTACTTTTCTTTGGCGCAAAGAAAAGTAACAAAAGAAACATTGCGGCATTAAGTGCGTCCACGTTTTACGTTGCGGTAATTTATGC
>JAFTEG010000073.1 GCA_017453765.1 Selenomonadaceae bacterium | reverse complement strand
GTAAGTTTTCTGTTTCAAAAAGTTTTCACCTCTGAAATTTTATTCGCACTATCTTTCGTTGACTTGTAAAAATTTCCTTCCAAAATAAAATGGAATTAGAGATTGTAGCGGGTAGCGGGTAGAGAGTAAAATTGATTTAATAAATTTTTTATTAGCCGCGATTGTCATCAGTCGAAACACAGTCACAAAATTCATTGACTCTGCCGTTGCAGATTATTTTTTTTGCGGTATAATCTTTCGCATACATTAAAAGAAATGTGACAATAAAAGGGTGATAACATTAATGGTAAATTTCATTCAGCAGGAGATTGAAAACGATTTGAAGGCGGGCAAGTACGTTGACGGTGTACACACGCGCTTTCCGCCGGAACCGAACGGCTACTTGCACGTAGGTCATGCAAAGTCCATTTGCCTTAATTTCGGTCTGGCGAATTACAACGGCGGAATTTGTAACCTGCGTTTCGACGACACCAACCCTACCAAAGAAGACGTGGAGTATGTCGACTCGATTCAAGAGGATATAAAATGGCTGGGCTTTGATTGGGCGGACAGAAAATATTATGCGTCCGATTACTTCGGCAAGTTTTACGATTACGCCGTTGAGCTGATTAAGCGCGGTCTTGCTTATGTTGACGATTTAAGCGCGGAGGAGATTAAAGCTTATCGCGGCACGTTGACTGAACCCGGCAAGGAAAGTCCCTGCCGTAACCGCAGTGTCGAAGAAAATTTGGATTTATTTTCACGTATGAAGGCGGGCGAATTTGCCGACGGTGAAAAAGTCCTGCGCGCAAAAATCGATATGGCGTCACCAAATATTAATATGCGTGACCCCGTCATTTACCGAATTACCCGCGCTCATCATCACCATACCGGCGACGATTGGCTTATTTATCCCATGTACGATTTTGCGCACCCGCTTGAAGACGCGATAGAAAATATTACGCACTCCGTCTGTACGCTGGAGTTTGAAGATCACCGCCCCTTCTACGATTGGCTTTTGGATTCACTCGGCTTTGACGTGAACAGTCGACCGCGTCAGATTGAATTTGCGCGGCTTGACTTGACCAACACGATTACAAGTAAGAGAAAGTTGCGTCAGCTGGTTGAGGAAAAATATGTACGCGGCTGGGACGATCCCCGTATGTCAACGATTTGCGGCTTGCGCAGGCGCGGTTATACACCTGCGGCGATTCGTGATTTCTGCGAGAGAATTGGCGTTGCGAAAAGTAACAGCGTTGTCGATATCGCAATGTTGGAGCATTGTGTTCGCGAAGATTTAAACGACAACGCCGATAGAGTTATGGCAGTTTTGGATCCGCTGAAAGTAGTTTTGACCAACGTTGACGAAGGCGCGGTAGAATATCTTACGGCGGAGAATCACCCTAAGCGCGGCGGCAGTCGCTACGTGCCGTTTACGCGCGAAATTTTCATTGAACGTGAAGATTTTATGGAGGATGCGCCGAAAAAATTTTTCAGACTTAAACCCGGCGGCGAAGTGCGGCTTAAGTACGCCTACATTATAAAGTGCGAAGAGGTTATCAAAGACGCGGCCGGCAAGGTTGTGGAGTTGCGTTGCACGATTGACCCCACGTCGAAGAGCGGCGGCGCTACTGCTAACCGTAAAATTAAAGGCACCATTCATTGGGTTAGTGCAAGTCACGCGCTGAAAGCGGAAGTTCGGCTTTATGATTACCTTTTGAAGACAGACGAAAACGGCAACATTCCCGATGACTTTATCGCCGCGCTTAATCCCAATTCGTTAATCGTGGTGGAAAATGCGCTGATTGAACCCAGCGTGAAATGGACGGCGGCGGGTACGCATTATCAATTCTTGCGGCTCGGCTACTTCGTTGTAGACTACGACACGACGCCTGAAAAGTTGGTGTTTAATCGCGTTGTCGGCTTGAAAGATTCTTGGGCGAAGGTTAAAGATAAATGAGTAATGCGTAATGCGTAACTCCCAATTCTTAATTCTACATTCTTAATTCTTAATTATGAAAGAAGTGTTGCACATGAAAAAAATTCCGCGCGGCTTAACGGATAAAGACATGATAAAAAATTACGTCGAGGAGCAGTCTGTAGAAGCTCAAATGTTGGCGGCGGCAAAAAAGGCTGAAAAAATGCGTCGCGTCGAAGAGGCAGAGGCACCGCCTCAACCTTTGGCAAAGGCAGGCTTTACTAAAGAATTGACAGAGCAACTCGGCATGGAATTGCTGGCACTTAAAATTGAACTCGGCACGGCGGGAGTTAAGGACTATAAATTTAAAATTAAGCGTGACGGCGAAAAAATTATTCTTTCGGTTATAGACAAAAAATTCTAATGCATTAAAATAGGACGTAGTATTTTTAAATCGAAAGGAGATTTTTTTTCATGGATATGGAAACGGTAGCGATAACAATTTTTGTTGCCGCTTACGCGCTGATTATTTCTGAAAAAGTTCACCGAACCATTGTCGGACTTTTCGGCGCAATGTTGATGATAGGTCTCGGCATTATCTCGCAGGAAACGGCGATTCACCACATTGACTTCAACACGCTCGGTCTGCTGATAGGTATGATGACTATTGTAAACATTACCAGCGAAACGGGATTGTTCAACTTCCTTGCAATATGGTCCGCCAAAAAAGTCAATGCGCATCCGGTGAAATTGCTCGTCGCGTTGAGTATGCTTACCGCAGTTTGTTCCGCACTTTTGGATAACGTTACGACGGTGCTTTTAACGGTGCCGATAACGTTTAATATTGCGTCGCAGTTAAAGGTTGACGTTAAACCCTTCCTCATGGCGCAGATTATCAGTTCAAATATCGGCGGCACGGCAACTTTGGTAGGTGACCCGCCTAACATTATGATTGGCTCGGCGGTCGGCTTAAGCTTTATGGACTTCATTTACAACTTGACACTGCCGGTGATTGTAATTTTCTTCGTGACGGTCGTCATAATGGTTGCACTGTACGGCTCCAAACTTCATACGCATAAAGAATTGCAGGATAAAGTTATGAGGCTGAACGCGAAAAGCCAAATTACGGATCCCGTGTTGCTGAAAAAATGTCTGTTCGTTTTGGCAATAACCATGACAATGTTCGTACTTCACAGCACGTTGCACCTTGAAACGGCAACAGCGGCACTCACCGGCGCCAGCTTGCTCCTGCTTATAACCTACACGCACAATGAAGAAATGATCGCAAAGGTTTTAAGCAAAATTGAATGGCTTGCAATATTCTTCTTCGCAGGTCTTTTCGTACTTGTCGGCGCGCTTGTCGAAATGGGCGTTATAAAGGAAATGGCGGAGGTCGCGATAGAATTAACTCAAGGCGACGTATTTTGGACGGCAACAATAATTTTGTGGATGAGTTCAATGGCGTCGGCGTTTATTGACAACATTCCCTTCGTCGCAACAATGATTCCGCTGATTAAAGACATGGGCGCAATGGGACTTTCAAACTTGGAGCCGATGTGGTGGAGCTTGGCACTGGGCGCGTGCTTGGGCGGCAACGGTACATTAATCGGCGCAAGTGCTAACGTTGTTGTTGCGTCAATGGCGGCGCAACGCGGCAGACCGATTTCATTCATTGAATTTACGAAAACTGCCTTCCCGCTTATGGTGTTGTCAATCGTAATTTCGTGGGGTTATATAATCTTCCGGTACTTATAAGATACGGTATTTGTAAGAGGATAAATTTATGGCGAAAAAAAATTTGCACAAAGACGTTGTGATAATCGGAGCCGGCATGGCGGGCTTGACTGCGGCGCTGTACTGCGGCAGAATGAATCTTGACACGCTGGTTTTAGAGTCGGGATTAATCGGCGGTCAAATTGCCAACGCCGTCAGCATTGAAAATTATCCCGGCTTTGTAAGTGTAAGCGGCGCTGATTTAATTGCGACGTTGCAATAGCAGGCTGAAAATTTCGGCGCGGTCATTGATGAGTTTGACGTAATTGAAAAAGTTACGTTGACTTCTACGCCGAAGATTGTTGAGACTGAAGAAAATATTTATGAATGCGACGTGGTAATAATTGCGTCGGGTATGAACAGGCGTAAGTTGCCTTTGCCGGAGGAAAAAACTTTTGCGGGACTCGGCGTACATTACTGCGAACTTTGTGACGGGCATATGTATCAAGACAAAATCATTGCGGTTATGGGCGGCGGCAATGCGGCGGTCGACGCGGCTAATTTCTTGACAAAGTACACAAACAAGTTATACTTGATTCACCGTTCCGAATTTCGCGCAGATGAATTTTCTCAAAAACGCTTGAAAGAAAATCCCAAAGTCGAAATTATGTTGCAGACGGAAATTAAAAAACTTCACGGCAAGGGACGCCTTGAAAGCATTGACATACTCGACAAGAAAACCGGTGAAACTAAAAATATTGCGATTGACGGTATTTTTGTAAATATCGGCGTCGAACCGAATACAAAACTTTTCGCGGGGCAAATTGATATGAGTGAAAGCGGCAGGATTATTGCCGGCGAAGATTGCAGGACGAATGTTGACGGTGTATTTGCGGCGGGTGACGTGCGTGAAAAAGAAATTCGCCAGCTCACCACTGCGGCGGCTGACGGTACAACGGCGGCTCTTCTTGCCGAAAAATATTTGGCGAAATTAAAAGCATAAAAAAATATTCCACATTGACTAAAAGAACCCTGCGTGCTAAGATTTACTCAATCAAAATCACTTAGCAAGGCGCAGAGTTTTTTTTATTTCCCAATTTTACAACGCTTGCGCTTTGTTTGTCAATACGAAAGGCGGGAGCGTTTATGGAAGTATTCGGG
>JAFTEG010000007.1 GCA_017453765.1 Selenomonadaceae bacterium | reverse complement strand
GGGTCAGCCAAAGGATTTTTCATCACCGCTTGCAAGATCGCGCCTGATAATGCTAAGTTGACGCCGACCAACATTGCGGCGATTGTTCGCGGTAAGCGGATATTTTCTAAAATTTGGCGTCGCGTTTCGTCCAATGCACTTTCGCCGAAAAAATTTGTAAAGACTTCGCCCGCGCTAATTTCTACCGAGCCGTTTGTTAAGCTGAAAAAAAATCCCGCTACGGCAAGTGCGGAAAATAAAATTATTTTACAAAATCTCATCTGAAATTATTTAGCGCCGTTAAAAGTTCATCGTTGCTTACCGCGTATGTACCGACCTTTGCAACAACCACTCCCGCCGCAACGTTTGCAAGGTACGCCGCCTTCGCTGAATCAATGCCGCCTGCAAGCGCCAATGTGAACACCGCAATTACCGTGTCACCGGCGCCTGACACGTCGAAAACTTCTTGAGCGTGTGCGCGTATGTGTGAAACTTTTTCACTGTCAATCAGCGTCAAACCTTCTGCCGAGCGTGTCACTACAAGCCCGTCCAAATTAAATTCGTCGATAACACGCCGCGCAGATTTTTCAACCTCATCATCGGCATTGGAAATTTTTTTCGGCAAAACCGCGTTTAACTCTTTCAAATTCGGCGTGATAAAATTTGCGTCGTGATACTTTGACCAATCGTCGCCCTTCGGATCTACGGTGACGATTTTTTTAGTGCGTCGACATTGCCGAATGATTTTACTGCAAACCTCGTCAGTGCAAATGCCCTTGCCGTAGTCTGAAATTATCACCGCGTCAACCTTTTCAATTTCTTCAAATACGTTGCGCAAAAAAATTTTGGCGTCGTCGCCGTCAATTTCCGCCGTGTCTTCAAAGTCAAGCCGTAGCATTTGCTGATGACCGCTTATGACGCTAATTTTTGTAGTTGTAGGTTTATCTGCGCGGAGAATTTTTGAACCGTCAACGCCGCACTTAGCCAATTCGCTTAAAAAAACGTCACCGTGATTTTCCTTGCCTATGTGAGATATCAGCGAAGTTTTACAGCCTAAAAGCGCTAAGTTATGTGCAACATTAGCCGCGCCGCCCAATGTCTCTTTAACTTTCGTCACGTGATTTATCGGAACCGGCGCTTCCGGTGAAATGAGCGTCACTTCACCGAAATAATATTTGTCAAGCATCACGTCGCCGACTACCAAAACTTTGCAAGATCTTATGCCGTTCGATATAAAATTTTTTAGTTCGTTATTCAAAATTATCCTCCATATTATGGGTTAGGAGCTAGGGGCTAGGGGCTAAAAACTACCGGCTAATTAAATCTTTCACGACTTCCGCCGCAATAATCAAGCCTGCTACCGAAGGCACAAACGCCGTTGAACCTATTACCTTGCCGATTAAATTTTCACTGTCGATACTGCGCGGCACTTCGTCCGAATAAACGCATTTCAAATTTTTCACGCCGATTTCTTTTAACTTTCTACGCATAACCTTAGCAACGGGGTCTGTCGAAGTTTTAAAAATGTCTGCAATTTTAAAACGTGTGGGGTCAAGCTTATTGCCCGCGCCCATACTGCTTATGAGCGGAATATTTCTGCGCTGACATTCGGCGGCAAGATTTATTTTCGCGGTTATCGTGTCAATCGCGTCAACAACGTAGTCATAGCGGCAAATAAAAAAGCTGTCGGCATTTTCGTCCGGCAGGTAAAATTTTTGTACGGCGTCAACCTTCGCCGCAGGGTTTATATCCAAAATTCTATTGCGCATAACTTCAACCTTTGACTTGCCGACCGTCGAGTTAAGCGCGTGAATTTGGCGATTGATATTTGTCACGTCGATATTATCTTTGTCAATTAAAATCAAATGTCCGATACCGGAGCGCGCCAACGCCTCCGCAGTAAATGAACCTACGCCGCCTATGCCGAAAATTGCAACCGTCGCCGAGTTTAGCTTTAAAAAATTTTCAGCGCCGATAAGCCGCTTGATTCTGTCAAACGCGTCATTTACGTTATCTGTTATGAAGGCGTCACTTGTTATAAATGCGTTATCTGTCATTGTCATTGTTTGAACCGAAAATAGAAAACGCGGGAATGACGTTATTTTTATTGCCGCCGCGTCGCGGAAGTACGGGAACATCTAAATTAAAGCCGCGTGCTACGGCGGGCGCAGTTTTCGGCGTTTCAATCTTTGGTGACTTCATTGCAAGGCTGTCAACAAAATTCGTCGCGATAATCGTCGCTTGCACCGTGCCTTCCAACGAATTATCGTTCACCACGCCGAGAATTAAATTCACGTCCTCATCCGTCCTGCCGTAAATAAATTCCGTCGCCTCGTTGACGTCGTACAGGCTTAAATTGTCGTCGCCGGTAATGTTTATGATAATGCCGCGCGCGCCATCCAAACCTCTTTCAATCAGCGGACTTTCAATCGCCTGCTGAACTGCTTTAAGAGCGCTTACGTCGCTCCTGCCGATACCTAAGAAGGCGTCGCTGGAATCACTCTGCTTGAAAATCGTCGTAAGGTCCGCGAAGTCAACATTCACCATGCCGGTAGTCAAAATAAGTTCGGCGATACAGCGTATGGCTTGAATCAAAACAGAATCAGCCGCGCGGAAGGCTTGAACCAGCGTCAAGTCCTTATTTCCCTGCAACTTCATAAGGTTATCATTTTTAACCACAATCAGCGCGTCCATGTATGACTGCATTTTTATGACACCTTCAGCGGCAATTCGCTGTTTGCGCTTGCCTTCAAAGCTGAAAGGTACGGTGACGACGCCTACGGTTAAAATTCCCCTGTCGCGAGCAATTTTAGCCAAGACAGGTGCAACGCCGGTACCGGTGCCGCCGCCCATTGCCGCAGTTATGAAAATCATATCGGCGCCGTTCATCATATTTTGTAAGCGCTCCGCGTCACTTTTAGCCGCCGCTTCGCCTATTGCAACATTTCCGCCGGTACCGCGTCCGCGCGTCAAGTTGCCGCCGATTTGCAATGCCTTAAGCCTGCTGTTTCCGGCAAGTCCCAAAACGTCCGAGTCGGTATTAACCGCAATTAAATCTACATCGGCAAGGTTGCTTTCCGCCAATCGCTTTAAAACATTATTGCCGCCGCCGCCTACGCCGAAAACTTTTATTGTGACTATGGCGCCTTTTATATCTTCGTTACTCTCTTCCATTAACGGTTCCATTGACAT
>JAFTEG010000072.1 GCA_017453765.1 Selenomonadaceae bacterium | reverse complement strand
TTCTGAATCCTGCGTAGGACTCCTTACCGTTTACGGTTTTGAAACTCCTCTCAGAGAGCGTTCGTCGTCGTAATAATAATCCTGCGTAGGACTCCTTACCGTTTACGGTTTTGAAACTTTGTACAATAAAAGCAATGACATTCAGTATTTTATCTCCCTGCGTAGGACTCCTTACCGTTTACGGTTTTGAAACTTTTGCAATGATTGCATCATCTTATCCGACTGATGATGCCTGCGTAGGACTCCTTACCGTTTACGGTTTTGAAACAACTTCTTCGCCGACTGCCGCTTTTTCTTTTTCATCCCTGCGTAGGACTCCTTACCGTTTACGGTTTTGAAACTTGTCTGAGTAGTCAGTGGGTTCATCATCGGTTCCACCAGCACCTGCGTAGGACTCCTTACCGTTTACGGTTTTGAAACTGCATTGGTGAAAAGCGTGATTGCGTCGACATTAGCCGACCTGCGTAGGACTCCTTACCGTTTACGGTTTATAGAAATAAAAAATCCCCTGCGTTTATGCGTAGGGTTTTTTTGTGCGCAAAATTTTATTTGAATTGAAAAATTCGGTGCAAAAAAATAAAATCAATGATATAATCGGCGGCGGTGATTTTATGAGAATTTTTTTGACTGCCGGCACTGAGGACGGTCGCAAGCTTGCAGAATTTTTAGCGCGGCAAGGTTATGATGTCACGGCGTCCGTTGTCAGTGAGTACGGCAAAAAAATTTTGGAGCAGTACGCCGAAATTAAAATCAGCGAAAAGAAATTAAATGCCGACGAACTTACCGACATTCTGCGCGGAAATTTTGACGTGCTTGTAGACGCCAGTCACCCCTACGCCGTGAACGTTTCGCAAAATGCCATTGACGCCTGCCGACGCGCCGAAATTTTTTATATACGCTTTGAACGCGCTGAAGTAGAAGTCAGCACCGAAAATATTTTTCACGTTGCAGACTACGAACAGGCGGCACTTAAGGCGGCGGAACTCGGCAAAAATATTTTCATAACTACCGGCAGTCGCAACTTGAAAAAGTTCGTCGAATCCCCCGCGCTGAAGGACTGTAATTTAACCGTGCGAATTTTGCCGACGACGGAAGTTTTAAGCGAATGCGAAGGCTTAGGCTTGACGCCGAAAAATATTATCGCGATGCAGGGACCTTTCTCAACCGGTTTAAATGTGGAAATGTTCAAGCAGTGTCGCGCAGAAGTTATCGTCACGAAAAACAGCGGTAAGACCGGCGGCGCCGATACCAAACTTGATGCCGCGAAGATTTTAAATCTGCCGGTAGTGATGATTGACCGACCGAAAATTTTTTATCCCAATGTCGCCTCGACGTTTGAGGACGTTTTAAAATTCATTGAAAGTAAAGGTGTTGCCGAATGAGACTGTTAAAAATTTTACCGATGTTAAAAATCTTGCCGATAATTTTTTTATTGCTGATAATCCCTGCGAAAAGTTTTGCCGAAATGCCGGAAATTACCGCCGGTCAAACTTACTTCGACGTTTTCAAGGGGCATTACGTCTTAAAAGACAACGTGAAAGTCGTGATGAACAATCACGGCTGGAAAGCTACCGTTACGGCTACCGAAGCGCGCGTCAATGTCGTCACGCAAAAATGCTGGGCTCTCGGCAAAGTCAACTTTCAACACGAAGATTATAACTTGAAATGCGAAAACGCCTACTTGCAGTGGCAGACTAAGACGGCTGACCTTACCGGCGGCATTGACTTTGACAGCAAAAAAATTATCAAGGTTAAATCCGAAACCGCGACTTTTAATTGGGAAGATAAAATTGCCGACTTCTACGGCAAAGTTCAAGTGAAAATTGAAAAGGGCGCAATGCCTAAGGACGCGAAAAATAAAAATTCTAAGTCCGACAAAGATTCTAAGTCTGATAAAAATTCTAAGTCCGACAAAGCCGATGAAAAAGCTGTAGCCGACGCAATGACGCTTGCCGACGGCGTGACTTTTGCCGAAGGTGTTGAGTTCGACGAGAATGCGGTTTATGCGCACGTACGCTACAACGTGACTGAAAATAAAATTCTGCAACTCGACAAGACTTTTGACATTCCTCAGATAGAAATTCCCGACCCCGATAAATAAGCTATGCTAAAAAATTTTTCATTCGATCGCGCAATGTACGGCGTCGTAGTGGCAGTCGCTCTGCTTACGGTAATTTCTACGGCGCTGACAACCGTCGCACTTGCAATCGGCGTGTTGCTTATAATTTATGAATACTTCCGCACAAAGAAATTTCCGCACTTTGAACCGGAAATTTTAAAGGTGCTGGCTTTTTATTTTTCCGCGCAGATTTTAATTGCCGTGACTTCGCTTGACGTAGCCGTAAGCCTGCGCGAAGTATTTGGCGAATTGCACAGATTCTTGCCGCTGATTTTTGCAATGACGTTTATAAAAAATCGTGACCAACTGCGCGGCGTGTTAATTGCAACGCTAATCGCAAGTTTGGTAAATGACGCGGCGGGCATTTATCAGTACTTCATAAAGGGTAACCCTCGACCGATAGGCTTGGTGTATTCGCCTACTTTTTTTGCGTCGTCAATGCTTATGCAAATTCCCGTGCTGATTTTTATGGTGCAGGAAAATTTGGCGCCGAAAATCCTGCGTCCCGTCGCGATATGCACTGCGTTTTTAAGCGTCTTTTGCTTAGGCTTATCAATGACGCGCGGCGCGTGGCTGGCATTTGTCGCCGTAATGTTGCTTTTCGCGGTAATTGAAAAAAAATATCGCGCCGTGACGTTAAAATTTTTCGCGGGACTTTTGGTAGCGTTTTTGGTGGTACTTGCCTTGTCGCCGAAATTGCAAGAGAGAGTCGGCACGCTGACGGACAGGAATTTTCAAAGTAATTCGGAGCGCCTTTTAATGTGGGAGTCGTCGATTGAAATTTTCAAAGATTATCCCATTCACGGCATTGGGCAGAAAATGTTTGAAAAAGTTTACAATGAAGAATACATTTCGCCGTACGCTAAGGAGAGACCGAATGAAGATATGAGCGGACATTCGCAACCGCACAATAACTTTTTGTTCGCGGCTACTGAAGGCGGCATAATCGGCTTAATCGCGTTTATCGTGTTGCACGGCTACTTACTGCGCAGATTTTTTTTGCAGTACCGGCGTGAAAGTTTTATGACCTTCAGCGCAGGGTTGACCTTGCTTTTAATTTTTGTCGCCTTGCATTTGGAGGGCTTGACCGATACAAATTTCAACCAGGTTAAACTTATGCGCGAATTTTTACTTATCGCCGGCTCACTAATTGGGATTAAGGATTAAGGATTAAGAATTTAGGATTAAGAATTTAGGATTGAGAATTGAGATTAGGTGTTAGAGAATTTATCATTACGCATTGGGATTAAGAATTAAGAATTTAGGATTAAGAATTTAGGATTGAAATTTAGAATTGAGATTAGGGATTAGGTGTTAGAGAATTTATCATTACGCATTACGCATTATGCATTACGCATTAAAAAGCACGCACTGCGAATTGAAAAAATTTTGCTGATTCTGCTGGCGCTCAGTGTATGCGTTTCGGAGCCGTTAAGCCGCAACATAATCAGAGTGATTTTCGTAATGTTCGCGGTGAAATTTTTTATTGCCAAAGAACCGATTATGGAGCTGATTCGCCGCTACAAAAATTTTCTGCTGACAATTTCGGCTTTTGCGTGGTGGATGATAATTTCTTCGCTGTACGGCGGGCATTTGGTTTCGGACAGTGACAGCAACGTCTACTGGTTTTTCTTCAGCCACAATATGATTTTGTTCATACCGCTGATTGCCATGATTCGGCGGCAGAAAAATTCAGAAAAGCTTTTAATCGCGGCGGGCGCGTCACTTTGGATTAACAATATTTTTATGACGTGGCAAATTTGTGAAGGCGCGGTTAAGCCGATAACTTTTTTAAACGATTCGCCATTTCAAAATTCCATTCTGTACGTGCTGATGTTGCCGACGTTTTTAATTTTGACTTTCGACGCGGACGGGTTAAAGCGGCGAATTTTTTACGGCGCAACTTTTTTCACGTCGCTGGCACTTTTTTTATTTTTGAACACGGTATTCGCGCAGATTGTCACGGCGATAATTTTTCTTCTGATTTTAGCTAATGAATTTAAAGGCGGCAAAAAAATTTCAGCACTAATCGCGGCGCTGATAATCTGCCTTATAATGTCACAAGGCGCGTTTAAAGACCTGCCGGACGTGGAAAAAATCTGCGCGGCGGACGCCTACACTTCGCGTGAAATTGTTTGGCAGACGTCGCTTGAAATGGTGGAAGAAAATCCGATTATGGGCGTAGGACTCGGCAACTACAAAAATGTTTTCGTGACGCA
>JAFTEG010000071.1 GCA_017453765.1 Selenomonadaceae bacterium | reverse complement strand
TATCGTGACATTGCCGCCGCTGTTTAAAACGGAGTCGTTGCCGTTACCTGCAAGTATCGTGACATTTGCGCCGGCGTTGGAAATTGTATCGTCGCCGTCGCTTGCATTCAGCGTGACCTGTTCGCCGCTGTTAAAAATTGTATCGTTGCCGCCGCTTGCACTTATCGTGACGTTGTTGCCGGTATTGGTAATTGAATCGTTGCCGGTATTTGCAATTACCGTGACGTTGTTGCCGCCGGTATAAATTTTGTGGTTACCTTCGCCGGAAATTATCGTGGAATTGTCACCGACGCATACCAATTCATCGTCGCCGTCTTCGCCGAAAAGCGCGGAGTTATTGCCTCTGTGGCTTACATAATCGGGACCTGCACCGCCGTAAATTGTAGAATCTGCGCCGGTATGATTAATGCTGTCTTTGCCGTCGCCGCCGTAAATCAAGCCGTACGGACTTTCAGAGGAATTGCTGTTCAGCGTGTTGCCGTTGCCGCTGTCAACAGAGTCATTGCCTGCAAGACCGTAAATCGTGACATTGGTATCGGCGCTGATAATTAAATCGTCGCCGCCGGTACCGTTGACAACGGTGTTGCCGACGCTGTTAATTATTTGAGTAAATTGGTCAAAGCGCTGAATGTCAAAAATAAATCTCTTCATAAAAAATACCTCTTTTTAGCGATTAGCTTTTAGCTTTAAATTCTACATCCTTAATCCTTAATCCTTAATTAACTTAAATCAGCTCAATAACTTTTTCCAAGTGCATACCGTGTGACGCCTTGAATAAAATCACGTCATTGGCTTTCAAAAAGCCGCGCAGAGTCTTTGCCGCGTCTTCATGAGTATCCGTGACAAAAACATTTTCCATACCGGCATCACGCGCACCCGCCGCAATGAACTTCGCCAATTCGCCGACCGTAATTAAAATTTCAAAACCTTTTTTCGCAACGTACGCGCCAATGTCACGGTGAGCCTTTTCCGCAATGTCGCCCAGTTCAAACATATCGCCAAGCACGGCAATTTTTCGCGTGTCATAAATTTCGGCGGAAGTTTTAATAGCCGCACGCATTGACGCGGGGCTGGCATTGTAAGCGTCATTTACAATCGTAATGTTGTCGCGCCGTATGACTTCAAAGCGCATTTTTGTCGTGGCGAAAGATGACAAGCCGCGTTGAGATTTTGGGTAAAGCAGACCGGCAGTCATACCTGCGGCAATGGCGGCAAGCGCGTTTGAGACGTTGTGGCGTCCGATTATCGGTAAGTCGAAGTGAAAAACTTTGCCCTTGAAATGCATATCAAAATCCGTCGCCGCCTCGCCGGTTACAACATTATCCGCTTTTAAATCGGCGTCATTCTCAATGCCGTGCGTAATAATTTTAACGCCGGGCTTTACCAGCTTAACCATATCGGCAACGTAGGGATTGTCGACATTTAAAATTACCGTGCCGCCCGGTTCAATCGCCTGCACCAATTCACCTTTCGCCTTCGCAATATTTTCAATCGAGCCTAAAAGTTCCATATGAGTTTCATTGACGTTTGTTACAATGGCAACGGTAGGCTTAACGATTTTTGCAAGCTGTGCAATTTGTCCCAGCCCGCGCATTCCTATTTCAACAACGGCGGCTTTGTGACTTTCGTCAAGTTCAAGCAAAGTCATCGGGACGCCGATTTCATTGTTGTAGTTGGCGGACGTCTTTAAAATTTTTCCGACTTCGCTTAAAACGGCGGCAGTTAAATCTTTCGTGGTAGTCTTGCCGGTAGAGCCGGTGATTGCGAAAATCGGAATGTCGAATCTGTCACGCCGATAACCCGCAATTTTTTGGTACGCGGCTAAGGTGTCGTCAACCTTAATAATTACGCCGTCAACTGCGCGGGAAAAATTTTTGCTGACAAGCGCGGCAACTGCGCCTTTTTTAAATGACTCTTCGACAAAATCTTCGCCGTTAAAATTTTCGCCTTTCAGCGACACAAACAAATTGCCTTCACAAATTTTGCGGCTGTCGGTAGTGACTCCGGTCACAATTAAATTTTTGTCGACGCCTTCAAAAATTTCACTCAAATTTATTATAGTCATATCTTCTCTCCAAAAATTATATTTTCAAATTACATTTCCAATTAGGCGGTGTTGAATAACTCAAAATTGAAAAATTTGCAAATTACGTAACAGCCGCAATTATGGCGGGGCGCACAAGGACGTGCGCCCGTCCGCGCAAGTCGCCGGACGCGACTTCTGCGGACATGTTTCTTTTTGTTACT
>JAFTEG010000070.1 GCA_017453765.1 Selenomonadaceae bacterium | reverse complement strand
GTAACCATGTCATTCGTGCTCATATCGCCGTCAACGGATATCATGTTGAAAGTGACCTCGGTAATTTCGCTCAACGCCGTTTGTAAAAGTTTTTGGTCAATGTCAGCGTCGGTCGTGATAAAACAAAGCATCGTCGCCATATCGGGCTGAATCATGCCGGAGCCTTTTGCAATGACGCCGAAACGAACCTGCTTGCCGCCGATTTCAACTTCCGTCGCCGCAGACTTTGAATAAGTGTCCGTCGTGATAATCGCATTGCCCGCGTTGACACTGCCTTCGCGCGAAAGATTTTTCACGGCGTCTTTAATGCCGGCTTTCATTTTGTCCATAGGCAGATTTACGCCGATAACGCCGGTGGAGGCAACAACAACGTCATCTTGGCGGCAGTGTAATTCCTGCGCGGCAATTTCCGCCATTTGCTCGGCGTCTTTCAAGCCCTGTTCACCGGTGCAGGCATTGGCGCAACCGGCGTTAGCAACGATAGCGTGAGCCGTGCCGGTATCGACAACAATTTTGCTGACACGTATAGGTGCGGCGGCAACTTGATTTTTGGTAAAGACGCCTGCAACTGCCGCGACTTTTTCCGTGTAAATTACGGCGACATCAAGGTTGCCGCTTTTTTTTATGCCTGCGCGGACGCCTGCCGCTTTAAAACCTTGCGGGTAAGTGACGCCCGCCGCTTTATGTGCTTCACTAAACATTAAAATAAAAATCTCCTTTCGGATTATAGATCGATAGTGACTAGATCGATAGATCGCTAGTTGATTACCATGGTGTGAATTGCCAGTGAATTTCAACCTTCTTTCTCTTGGCACGCCAACGCAATACTGCCGTCGAACAATGCAAATCGCGGTACCAATAATAATCCACGTCCTCAAGGTGACCGCTTTCAGTGCTGTACTTTAAACCTACAACAAACCTGTCCTTCGGCGTCAACTGATAACTTATACCTGCCAACGCTTTGCCGGAGTAGTCATCGGGATTTTCATACTCGTACAAAGAGTTTTGCGAATTATTTTTTGTATACTTGTAACCTATGAAGGCGGCGAATCTGTCATCAAATTCACGTGCAAGCTTAATGTCGTAGTTCATACCTCTAACCGTCGTGTTGCCCCTGTCTTCCGGCGATTTAACATTGTCGCGGGTAATGGTGTAACTCGTTTGCAGCAGAAGGATATATTTTTTGTCAATGATAATGGGGTCGTGATACAAGGCGGCTTCAAATTTATGGTGAGTACTTGCAACTTCGTCTGAACGCCAATTACCTACTTCGTACTCCAGCTTGTAGCTTAACGGCAAGCCGCCGAAATGTTTTGTGTAGTTAGTCAGCAGACCCGGCGATTTTCTAATCCACTTGGAATTGCTGTCGTAGTAAAAGCCGTACAAAAGGCGCATGTCAAGCCCTCTGTTTTCGTATTGAATTTCGGCACTGCTGCGGACGCCGTGTTTCGTTTCAATATGAGCATTTATCACGCCGCGTACATTGTCGATAATCGGAATTTCAAAAGTATCCTCAATGTAAGCGCCGCTGTCGGAGCTGTAACCTACGCGCGGGAAGTACGGTCTGCCTTCATCTTCAATCTTCCGCTCTTCATATTCCTTCGTGCCTACAAGCCTGTCTTTAATCCAAAACTTCACGTTGTACATACGCATAATTTGTTCTGGCCAAATTTCCATTCTGTCCGCGCTTACGTGGTAGTCGGGAACCTGCGCGCCGCACTTTGTCTGCGTGCCTTCGTAAACTACAAGGTGGTCGGGATAAAATTCAAAGCGCTTGCCGGTAATGTAATATTCACCCGCTTTACCTTCGGCGTAGTCGGTGGTACCGGTTTTCGTGCCGTAGTTGTAAATCATATTGTAGCCGTCCAAAGTCACGCGCGGCGCACCCGGCGTAAGTTGCATCATATGCCCTCTGTCTTCTACGCGAACTTCTTGATCTTTGACGTTGCCGGTAACTTCTTCACTTTGAAAACGGTAGCCGTCAAGCTGAATAATGTCAACCTTGCCGGTGGCGATAAATTCACCGGTTGCCGCGTTGTAAGTCAAGTCATCGCCTTCAAATGCAACGGGAACTTTGCCTTCTACAATTTCGCCGGGCAACTGATATTTAATCTCTTCAATGTCTGCAAGGAGTTTTTCCTGCTCCGGCGTCAACTGATTGGCACGGCGTTCGCGGCGTCGATTTTCTATGTAGTCAAAAATTTCAGTTTCGGTATCGGAATTGGATTTGTACGCGGCTTGTACTTTCGGAATGTCGACAGCCGAAAAACTTAAGCCGAAAATTAAAAGTAAAGGCAGGGCGTAATTTATCGGCAGTAAAAATTTTTGAGACAGTAAAAATTTTTGAGGCAGTGAAAATTTTTGAAAAAGGCTTACGTCACTGTTGCCGATTCCTTTTTTATTAAACTTCCTTGAAAGTTTTTTTATAAATTTTCTTATCATCAGTCTACCAACTTTATTTTAGGAACTAGGGGCTAGGGAATAGGGGTTAGGGGTTAGGGGCTAGGGGTTAGTAAGTAGAAAACTTGCGTACTACTCACTATTCACTATTCACTACTCACTAATACTTCGTATAAAAATCGTCGCCAAGTGCAGGGTCAAACAAATCGTCGGTGTTTTCGTCAGCGCCGCTTGTCTTTAAAGTCACCGAGCCGCGTCCGCCCTTAAGTGCATAAACGGCGGTATCGGATTTAGTTTGAATATAAAGTTCAGTGTCGGCGGGGATTTCAAGATTTTTGCCGTGTACAAGTGCTTTATTCCAGTCGTCGTTCAAATTCACCCCTACCAATGCCGCGCCGTCAATCATATTTTTTTCCGTCATAAGGTTAATCGCTTCATATTCTACGCAAGTTTCAATCTCTTGACCGTCAATTCCGGTGAGCTTATTAAAATTTATAATCAGCTTGCCGTTACTGCCCCAGCCGTTCGGTTTTTTCAAGGTATCGACAACTCCCGTGCCGTAAAGCCCCTTTGCAAAGACAAGCGCGTCGTCAACAATTACGTCTTCAATAACACGAACCGTCACCGCGTCGCCTACCTGTCCGTCGCGCGTACCTATGGGAGTGACAAGCGCAACTTTTATGGCGGTATTTGCAGGCAACTGAATTTCATACATCGGGATATCTTCACTGCCGAATGACGCCTTGACTAATTCGCGTATACGTGAAATATAGTTGCCGTCGTTGCTTTCGCCGAACAGCTCATCTTCAAGAATGTCAATTCTGGTTTCAATGCCGCCGTAGTTTACTTCGTGCTTTAAATTCCATTCAACGGCGTTGAGTTTTGCCAAAAGACCGGGCGTCGCTGAATTGTCGTAAAGGATATTGTACAGCGCCTCAATTCGCGTATTCATATCCTCTTGCAGATTTTGTCCGGAATAATCTTTTTCAAGTTCATTAAGTCGCGGCAATATCGCGCCTTCCCTTACTTCGCCGTAGGTTTCGCGTTCAATCTTCGCAAGAAGTGCATTGGCAGACGTTTCGGCTTTTGTCACGTTGCCTGCCGATATTATGCTTAACGCCATTAGCGCGCAGATAAAAATTTTATAAATCCTCATTTACTTCAAGCCTCCTTCCAAAGACGGCTGTTTTAGTTTTTAACCGTTAGCTAGTAGAATTTTTTTACAAGATAAAAGCTACCGGTTACTAGGGCGTGTTGACTAATTCAGATTTTTATAATTGCTAAGGTTTTTTAGGATTTACTTTTCTTTGGCGCAAAGAAAAGTAACAAAAGAAACATAGCGGCATTAAGTGCGTCCACATTCTATATTTCGGTAGTTTATACG
>JAFTEG010000069.1 GCA_017453765.1 Selenomonadaceae bacterium | reverse complement strand
TAATTAAGGATTAAGGATTTAGAATTAAGGATGAAAAATTCTAATCCCTCTTCCCTCTTTACTCTTTACTCTTCCCTCTTCCCTCTTCCCTCTTCACTCTTCACTCTTAACTCTTCACTATGAAAATTATGATGACGGCAGGCGAGGCGTCCGGCGATATTCACGGCGCAAGCCTTGCACGAGAAATAAAAAAAATTTCACCGGCAACCGAGCTTTTCGGTATGGGCGGCGACGAAATGCAAGCGGCAGGTGTCCGCCTTGTAAGAAATTATAAAGATTATAACGTTATGGGCGTCATGGAAGTTTTGAAAAATCTGCGCAAGATTTTAAAACTGCTTGACGATTTAACAGAAGTTATTCGCATTGAAAAGCCGGACTTGCTGGTTTTAATTGATTATCCCGATTTTAATTGGCGCCTTGCCGAACGTGTAAAAAAATTCGGCGTGAAAATTTTGTCGTACATTCCGCCTTCCGCATGGGCGTGGAGAAAATCCCGTGCCGCCAAATGCGCAAAAATCGCCGATGAATTTATCGCCATATTTCCATTTGAACTGCCGCCCTATGAAAAAGCCGGCGCCAAAATTTCTTTTCTAGGCAATCCCCTTGTCGACACGGTTAAGCCTGCCTTGACAGCAGACGCCGCACGAAAATTTTTCAACGTCACCGAATCCCAGCACGTAATACTTTTAATGCCCGGCAGTCGGCGGCAGGAAATAAAATTAATCTTGCCCGAAATGTTAAGCGCGGCTAAGCTTTTGTCGGTACAGCGACCGGCAAAATTTTTTTTACCCGTAGCCGATAATGTCGACGAATCCGAAATTTTAAAGCAGGTCAACGCGGCAGGCGTCAACGTGACACTGACAAAAACTTACCGATACGATTTAATGGGAATTGCAGATGCTGCTATGGCAACTTCCGGCACGGTAGTTTTGGAAGCGGCGCTGATGAATTTGCCGTGCGTCGTGCTTTACAAAATGGCGCGGCTGAATTATTTTATCGGCAGGCTTTTAGTCGACATTGAAAATTTCAGTCTGCCGAACATTTTGGCGGGGAAAAAAATTCAAACAGAGTTATTGCAAGATGACGTGACGGCAGATAAAATTACGGCGGAAATTTTAAAACTCTATCGCGGCGAAATGTACCGTGAAAAAGTTGTAGCCGAATTGAAAGACGCCTGCGCAAAGTTGGGCGATGCCGGCGCGGCTGAAAGAGTTGCACGAAAGATTTTGAATGTAGCCGGTAGCCGGTAGGGAGTGTTGACTAATTTCAATTTTTGTAAAATTCTAAGGTTTTTTAGGATTTACTTTTCTTTGGCGCAAAGAAAAGTAACAAAAGAAACATGTCCGCAGCATTCGCGTCACGCTCATGGTGCGGACGGGCGCGCGTCCGTGCGCGCCTCTCTATAATTGCAACTTTTACGTAAATTGCAACGTTTTAAATTGGATTTTCAACACTGCCCAGATTGTAGCCGGTAGCTTGTAGAGGTGGAAAAAAATCTCTTCATTACGCATTACGCATTACGCATTACGCATTAAAAATTACCTATTACGTTTTAGAAAATATTTTTTTGTCGCGGTACTGTACTTTTACTTGATGAACGTCTTTTACTTGGACGTCGGTCAATTAATGGGTTCAACGTATATCCTGCCGTCAATCCTGCCGATGATATCAATTTTGACGTTGGCGCAATTCGGCACGGGCGATATAATTTTTTCACGCCGCCACTTTTTAAACTTGCTGACGGGTTTAGCGTGGTGCATGACGTTTATTTTAGTCTACACGTGGACTTACCAGCAGCCGTGGTTTATGTCGCTGATATGCTATGACTTTGTTGTAGGGACGGCAATTTTTTTATTTTTGTCGAGCCTTGAGAGTCTGCTGGCAAAAATTTTTCCCGTGAAATTGACGGCGGCATTAATCTGCGCGCTGACGTTTTTATTTTGGCTGATACCTTTCGTGCAGGCGGTTTACTACTGTATGTTTTGGCATTGCCTTTCACCGGCGTCACTAATGGCGCTGTACCTCACGAATTGGCGTGAAAGCATTGACTTTATACGCGCAAATATCGGCGACGTACCGGCAATTTTAATTTTGCTGACGATAGGATTTTTGCTTAGAAAAGTTTATAAATCGCACGAAAAAATTTTGCTTGACCTGCGCGAAAAAGTTTTTGACAAATATAAAATCTGCGCGGCGGCTGTGACATTTATCACGGCAACTTGGGCGCTTATTTACTTCGTGCCGCAAACTTCAATAGCCGGCTTATGGAAAGTGGTAACAGACTACGTTGCGGAGACTGAAAAATATTCCGTCAACCATTCCGACCGCGTTGCGACGCTTGAAATTGATTCGTCACAGACTTTGGCGCAGAAGGCGAAAGGCACGGTAATTTTTGTAATCGGCGAATCGGCAAGCAGAACTTACATGCACGCGTTTAATCCCGCCTTCCCGTATGAAAATACCGTGTGGCTTTCAAGTAAGATGACGCCGGAAAAAAATATTCAACCTTCAAACATTTACCCTGCGCCGATAATCGACACAGACTTTAAAGCTACCGCCGAAAATACGCCGAATCTTTCACCGAGTGACGGCGAATTTATAATTTTTCAAAATGCCTACGCCTCGTGGTCACAAACCGTTCCCGTGTTGCAACGCGCCTTGACCGAGCAAAGTCAATACAATGACAAGGAATTTTACAGCTCCGTTTCAATAGTCGACGTTGCGAAGAAAAGCGGCTACAAAACTTTTTGGTTCAGCAATCAAGGACGTTACGGCGAATACGACAGCGCGGTTACCCTTGTAGCGAAAACTGCCGACGTTGCCGAATGGACGGACGACGCCTACGACTTTTCGCATAAGTACGACGAATCGCTGTTGAAATTTTTGGAGACGGTTGACGGCACGGAAAATAATTTTATCGTGTTGCATTTAATGGGCAGTCACATTTACTACAACAGCAGGTACCCGCGCAATT
>JAFTEG010000068.1 GCA_017453765.1 Selenomonadaceae bacterium | reverse complement strand
CGTCAAGGGCACGAACTTTATCGGACTGCGTGACGCGGGCGATCCTGTCGAACTTGCCAAACGTTACGACTTGGAGCGGGCTGATGAGCTTGTCGTCCTTGATATAACTGCCTCTCACGAAGGGCGCGGAACTATGGTTGAAGTCGCTAAAAGTTGTGCGGCGCAAGTTTTTATTCCGTTCACAGTCGGCGGCGGTATTCGCACGGTCGAGGATATGCGCGTCATGTTAGCGGCGGGTGCGGATAAAATTTCCGTGAACAGTGCGGCGGTTAAAAATCCTCAACTCATAAGCGACGGGGCAAAACGTTTCGGCAGTCAGTGTGTTGTGCTTGCTGTTGATGCTAAGCGTTCGGACGCGGGCTGGGAAGTTTACGTTAATGGCGGACGCAAGCCCACCGGTCTTGACTGTTTGGAATGGATTAAACGCGGTGTCGCACTCGGTGCCGGAGAGATTCTCTTAACCAGCATGGACGCTGACGGCACAAAGGACGGCTACGACATCGAACTTACCCGTGCAGTTAGTGAGGCTGTTAATGTTCCCGTTATTGCGTCGGGTGGTGCTGGCGAGCTTGAACACTTCTACGACGTGTTGACGGACGGCAAAGCGGACGCGGTCTTGGCGGCCTCTGTCTTTCACTACGGCAAGTATACTATCCGTCAGGTCAAAGAGTATCTTCAAAGGCGCGGCGTCGAGGTAAGATTTTAAACCATTGCGAAGAATATTTTTTGTAATTACTTTGATAGTAGGTGGGCTCGGCAATCAGTTTTCTAGATATGTTTTTGCTAGGCTTTTTGCTTATAAACTGAATACGGAACTGAAATTAGATATAACTAATGCCCCCATTTCAAATGAAGAAAAGCCGAGATTCCATACTTATTACCGACTGGGCGACTTCAATATCATTGAGAATTTCGCGACCTCCGAAGAAATTAAACGTGTCAAAGAAAATGGCTTAACAATTCAAGGACTTCCTTTACCAGACATTAAAACTATTCAAGGCGATGTCTATATGCACAGCCAAAGGTGGTCAACTTTCGATTTTACATTCAGCGATATTATAGACATCGTAAGGAAAGAATTCACTTTGAAGAAACCCTTCAATCCAAAAGCCGAAACGTGGAGACAAAAAATCCTTTCTGCCGAATGTGCGGTATCATTACATTTTCGTTCTGGAGATTATCTTTATCACCCTGTATTCAAAAAAAAGTAGTCAACGGCACTATCGGGACGCTTGATTATTACTACACTTGCATTGATATTTTGAAGCACCGTTATAACAACATAACTGTATTTGTATTCTCGGATAATTTGCCGTGGCTTAAAGAGAATCTTCGCTTAGATGTTCCCATGGAGTTTGTAGAAGGTGTAGAAACAGATAATGAAGAATGCGTTTTAATGAGCCTTTGTAAGCATAACATTTGTGCGATTAGTACTTTCAGTAAAATGGCAACTGCGCTGAATTCAAATCCAGATAAAAAAGTTTTCTTGTCTAACCCTTCAAATACTCAAGAAACTGAACAATTTTATAATGGATTGACTCCTGATAAAAAAGAATATTTTCTTAACAATACCTACATACGAATTCCATTCGACTGCAACAATCAACCAGATGTGACAATGAGACCGTTCTTTTCGCTGTTGTTCGTCATGAACAACGATGCTGCCACAATCGCCGACACATTAGACAGTTTATTTTATCAAGATTACAAGCATTACGAAGTCATCATCATCGACAACGCCTCGACTGACGGTAGCCGCGCAATTTGTCGTCAAAAAATCGAAGGCAGAAAGAATGTCACCTTCAAAAAGTTGCATACTAAAGTAAATAATGCCAAAGCGTGGAATATCGCCCTCAGAATGGCTCAAGGATATTATGTCTCCTTTCTCAAGAGCAATGGAGGAAATGCTCTCGTCTTCAATGCATTAACTAAGTTATATTTAAGAAACTATAATGTAAATGCTGACATACTTCATCTTTTTTCTTATTTTGAACAAAACGATAGTGGTAGATTAACTTTTGCTGGAAAAAAATATTCCCCTCAACGTGATGTAGCATTTAAAGAAGAAAAGCGCGACACCATAATCGAAAACGACGGGAAAGTAGCTGTACAACTTTTGATTAACCAGCAGATAAATAGCTTTTTGGGCACGAAGATTTTCTATCGCCGATTCCTCGAAGAAAACAAAAT
>JAFTEG010000067.1 GCA_017453765.1 Selenomonadaceae bacterium | reverse complement strand
GTAGTAAGTAGTAAGTAGTAAGTAGTAAATAGTTTTTTTCACTAACTACTACTCACTAACTACTACTCACTACTCACTATTCACTATTCACTAAAAGGTGGTAAATAAATTGAAGTTAAAACTTTTAAGCATTGCGGCGATATTTTTTATTATCGCGTTTACCGGCGGCTGTTTCGCCAACGCTGAAAATACGGCGGACAAAAACGTTGCGGCAGTTGAAAAAGTTGAAAAGCCCGACCCCGTCGAAGAAATTTTGAAGTCAATGTCGCTCACCGAAAAAATCGGGCAAATGGTTTTAATCGGCGTGCACGGTACCGAAATGAACGACGATATTAAATTTTTGCTGAATCAATATCACTTCGGTGGCATAATTTTCTTTGATAGGAATATGCAGAATAAGGCGCAGGTTAAAAAGTTTACAGAGGATTTAAACGCCGTTGCAAATGAAAAAGTGCCGCTGTTCATCGCGCTTGACGAAGAAGGCGGCAGGGTTGCACGTATGAAACACGACTTGCAGGTTATGCCGTCACAACAAGAAGTCGGTTTAACCGGCAACGTCAATGAGGCTTATGACTGCGCAAGACTTACCGCGCAGAATCTTCGTGAAATCGGCGTCAACATAAACTTTGCTCCGGTTGCCGACGTCGGCAGAGATACGCGGCATTTTTCTGAAGACCCGCAAACTGTCGCCGCCTTTGTAGAGAGCGCCGCGAAAGGTTACGAGTCCGAAAATTTTTTCTATACCTTGAAACATTTTCCCGGCATCGGCAAGAGTAAGATTGACCCGCATAAAGCAATTTCGGACATTGAGGACAGCAAGGCAGTTTTGGAAGTTGAAGACCTGCCGCCTTTCAAAAAGGTTATCGCCGAAAATGACAATTCAAAATTTATGGTGATGATGGGGCATTTAAAGTACACCGCGCTTGACGACCAAAATCCCGCCAGCATTTCGCCCGCGATTATCACGGGACTTCTGCGCGACGAATTGAAATTTAGCGGCGTTATTATTACCGACGATTTGCAAATGGGCGCCACTGATAATTACGCTGAAAATATCGGCGTCAAGGCGGTTAAAGCCGGCGTTGACATTGCGCTTGTCTGTCACGAATACGACGCGCAACAAAAACTTTATCTCAGCATTTTGGACGCGGTTAAAAGCGGCGAAATTTCCGAAGAGCGTATCAATGAATCAGTACGCCGCATTTTGAAAATGAAATTGCAACTTTCCAACTAGCGATCTATCGATCTATCGATCCAGCCACTATCGATCTATCGATCCAGCGATCTATCGATCTTCTTCACCGCCATTTCCATTGTCTGCATGCCCTGCGCCTGCCCGCTCATCATCACCGTCGGCAGCTGCACGTACTTGCCTTGACGTATCAAAGACCGTGACGCGGGATTAGCCAATAGCACTTCCGCCGCGCAGACTCGCTTACCTGCCGCAGTTTTCAAAAGTTGCTGTGAAATTATCGCGCTGAATTCGTCCGCAAACAAATCACGTATCGCGTCACGTTGCACCAAAGGAAACATTGTTTCGACGCGCATTGCCGTTTCTGCCGCAGATTTTGTATGCAACGTCGCCAACACCAAGACGCCTGCCGCTGACGCCTCCAACGCCGCGTGCATTGTTTCAGCGTCGCGTATTTCGCCGATTAATAAAACGTCCGGCATTTCTCTTAGCGCCGTTCCTATCGCGTCCGCAAAATTTAAAAAGTCTTGTCCCAATTCGCGCTGGCTTACAAAAGATTTTTCAGCGTCGTACTCAAATTCTATCGGGTCTTCAAGCGTTAAAAGGTGGCAGGGGCGTACGTGGCAGAGTTCATTTAAAAAGGCGGCGATTGTAGTGGACTTGCCGGAGCCCGTCCTGCCCGTGACAAGTATTAAACCTTGTGACGCATTTATAAATTTTTTTAACGCCGCAGGTGCGCCTATCTCGTCAAGGGTAGGAATTTTTTTTTGTATTAATCGCAATGCCGCCGCCAAATTTTTTCGCTGATAGTAGACGTTGACGCGGAATCT
>JAFTEG010000006.1 GCA_017453765.1 Selenomonadaceae bacterium | reverse complement strand
GAACTTGCCGAACTGAAAAAAGCTAAGGCGGAGCTTGATAAAGAGTTGCCGATTTTACTTTTGCCGAAAGACCCGAACGACGACAAAAACGTTATCGTGGAAATACGCGGCGGCGTTGGCGGCGAAGAGGCGGCACTGTTTGCAGGCGACCTTTTCAGAATGTACACGCGCTACGCAGAGCGGCAGGGTTGGCGTGTCGATATCGTTGACTCCAATCCTACGACAATCGGCGGCTTTAAAGAACTTTCTTTCACCGTCGACGGTCAAGGCGCGTACAGCAAATTGAAATATGAAAGCGGCACGCACCGCGTCCAGCGCGTACCCGTCACCGAATCCAGCGGCAGGATACATACAAGCGCCGTGACAGTTGCCGTGTTGCCGGAAGCTGAAGAAGTCGACGTGGAAATTAATCCCAATGACCTGCGCATTGATACATACTGCGCGTCCGGCGCCGGCGGTCAGTACGTCAACCGCACTGAAACCGCTATCAGAATTACGCACCTGCCGACCGGAATTGTCGTGCAGTGTCAAGACGAAAAGTCCCAGCTTAAAAATAAAGAAAAGGCAATGCGCGTACTTCGTGCAAGAGTTCAAGATTTGGCGGTACGTGAACAAAATGACGCCATTGCGGCGGACAGAAAAAATCAAGTCGGCAGTGGCGACCGCTCCGAAAGAATTAGGACGTACAACTTTCCGCAAGGCAGAGTTACCGACCACAGAATAGGTTTGACACTTCACAAATTGGACGGCGTTTTAAACGGCGATTTGGACGAAATTATTTCCGCGCTGATAACTGCAGATCAATCCAAACGCTTGACTGAAAATTAGAATTGAAATGAACTTTATCGAACTTGGAAAAAAAATTTATAACCTAAGCAATCCGCGAGAGGCTCACCGTTTCGCGGTTTTTTTGGCGCGTTGTTGCCTGCACCCTCAGCGCATGGAGCGGCTTTACGAATTTTTCAATCAATCGGACATACTGAAAAAAATTGCCGACGTTTATCCCTTCGTCTATGAACAGCCGACACGTGCCTTTTTCTATCATAAATCGACTTTTGATGAACGAATGACTTTAGTAACCGACCATATGAAATTTATGACGGCGAATCTGCGCGAAGATTTTTTAATTGACGTGTACGCGGAAAAACCTTTCGAGCTGTGGAAAATGCCGATTGATGACGAATTGGGCGACCTGCACTTAGTTTTCTACGCCAAGCCGGGACAGCGCAAAGAAAGTTTGCTGTCGATAATGTTTCAGCTTGACGACGAGACGCCGATTTACCAAATTTTATTTTGGATAGCACGCGCAGATTTAATCGGCAATATCGACGACGTAACGTCCGACACCTACGCAATGTGGATTGGCGCAATGCAGGGACCGAACGTCGACAACGCCAAAGACATTATCAAAGTCATTACAAAAAAATCTCACGCCTACCGCACGAAAAATTTAATCCTCTACGCCGCGCAGTCCCTAGCACGCGCTCTTAACCTGCAAAAAATTTTTGCCGTGACAAATGCCGGATATTACGCTAACAATCACTTACGGCGCGACAGAAAATTAAAAACGTCATTCAGCGATTTTTGGGAAGAATGCGGCGGACATTTGACGAGTGACGAAAGATTTTTCAGCCTGCCGCTCATTGAAAAGCGTAAGACGGCGGAAGAAATTCCTTCGCACAAACGCGCCACTTATCGCCGCAGATTTGCGCTGCTTGATTCGCTTGACGACGCAGTTAAAGCCGCAGTAAAAAATATTAGTAAATAGTTAGTAGTAATTAGTAAATAGTTAGTAGTAGAATAAATGCAAAAACATCATAAAAGCAAACTTTGTGAAACGAAGGTTGAAAATTTCGGCGTACGCGTCGGCAAATTGACGATTCTTGACGACGTAAGCTTTACCATGAACTGCGGCGAATTAACCGCGCTTATCGGACAAAACGGCGCCGGTAAATCTACGCTACTGAAATCAATTTTAGGCGAAGTCGAACATACCGGCACGCTGAATTATTTCGACGCGAAGGGCAAGCATTTAAAACCGATAATCGGCTACGTACCGCAGACGCTGAAATTTGACGCGACAAGCCCCATTTCCGTGCTGGATTTATTTATGTCCTGCCTTACGTGGAAACCGATATGGCTATTCCCTTCGACATTCATACGCGAAAGAGTTTTAAAAAATTTACGGCGCGTGCAGGCGGAATATTTAATTGACCGCAGATTGGGCGCGTTATCAGGCGGTGAATTGCAACGAGTACTTTTGGCGTTGGCACTTGACCCTATGCCGGATTTATTATTGCTTGATGAACCGGTAAGCGGCGTTGACAAAGACGGCATAGAAATTTTTTACAAACTTGCCGCGAAACTCTGCGCGGAAGAAGATATGGCGATACTTTTAATTTCGCATGACTTGGAGCAGGTGAAAAAGTACGCCGACAAAGTTATTTTGCTGAATAAAAAAATTTTGAAAGTTGGCACCGTCGCAGAAGTATTTGGAATTAGTGAGGAGTGAGGAGTGAAGAGTTGCTAACCCCTAGCCCCTAATTCCTAACCCCTAATCCCTAAATTGGAGTTGATAAAATGTTTAATAAAAAAATTCGTCCGCGCAGATTGAGAATCTCTGAAAATATCCGCGCCCTTGTACGTGAAAATATTTTGACCGTGAAAGATTTGGTCTACCCTCTCTTCGTAGTGGCAGGCGAAAACGTCCGTGAAGAAATTCCGAGTATGCCGAACTGCTACCATTTATCCGTTGACAACGCCGTTGAACTTGCGAAAAAGATTTATGATTTAGGCATTCCCGCCGTTGAAATTTTCGGCTTGCCGGAATACAAAGACGATATCGGCTCAAGCGCATGGGATATGTCTTCGCCCGTGCAACGTGCCATTACCGCAATAAAAAAAGCCGTCCCCGACCTTGTCATAATCGGCGACGTTTGTCTTTGTCAGTATACTAGTCACGGACACTGCGGAATGGTTAGGGAACAGGGACTAGGGATTAGGGAAGAGAGTTGTACTTTAAGCTCTAAGCTACCTGCTACAAGCTACTACGTTGACAACGATGAGACGCTGAAACTTTTGCAAAAGGTTGCGTTAAGTCAAGCCGACGCCGGTGCAGATATCATTGCACCTTCGGACATGATGGACGGACGAGTTGCGGCGATTCGTGACGTTTTGGACGAAAATAATTTTTCAAACGTCTTGATAATGAGTTACGCCGTTAAGTACGCCTCCGCTTTTTACGGTCCATTCCGTGACGCGGCGGACAGTGCGCCGCAATTCGGTGACAGAAAACAATATCAAATGGATTTTGCAAATGCACGCGAAGCGCTGAAAGAAGTTGCACTCGACATTGACGAAGGCGCCGATATCATTATGATTAAGCCGGCGTTGGCGTACCTTGACATTGTTTCAAAAGTGCGCGAAAAAATTAATTATCCTGTTGCCGTTTACAATGTCAGCGGTGAATACGCTATGGTTAAGGCGGCGTCGGCTAACGGTTGGATTGATGAAAAGCGAATCGTCACGGAAAGTTTAACGTCAATGAAACGCGCAGGCGCCGACATTATCATTACCTATCACGCAATGGACGTTGCCGGGTGGATTAAGGGTTAGCCGGTAGTTTGATTCTTCAGAGAGGAACAGACACTTTGGTACCTTGCAAAAGGTTGTCGCTTTCATCGCTTGAAAGATTTTACATAACGCCGTACGTCTCCAAAATTTCACTGTGATTTTTTGTCAGCGCGTACTTTGTCATTTCGCTCCGTTACTGAGAACTTATAAAAAGTAGTAAACTCTTATGTCCCATTCCTGCTTCATCGCGTCCGCTTTTGCCGTAGCTACTCGCGTTTGGTATGACGCTCCACAGGCTTGAATTCCCCGCTAACGAACGGGTACATATGCAGGTTTTCTTGATTGTGAAACTTCCTGCATTTTATCTTTACTGCGCTCGGAATTTTACAGCAACAACGTTCACGAGTTGCCAACCGCATATCCCAACTTTTCAAAGAACCAGTGAGATTTTAGCACAAGTGAAGTTTTATGGCAACATAAAAGTTTTTCAGTAACGTTATTCACCTCCTTATAATTTTGATTATTTTATAATTTATTATAAGTTTTTCTTAACTGTTAAAACCCTCCAAATTTTTGAAAGTGTTAGCGCGAAAATTTTTTAACGTGAAATTTTAAAGCCGAGTTTGAGAATGGTTTTAAGCGTCTGCATGGCGGTTTGGCGGTCGTAAAATTTGTCGTCGTCCGTTAAATCTGCGTACGGCACGAGGAGCGGCGTAGTTTTTAACTTGTCGTCGAGATTTTCGCCGAATTGCCAACCCTGCGCGATTTTCTGCTTAGACCAATTCTCATGGACGTTTTCTGCCAAAAGTTCGGTAAGTTCGATTAAATCCGGCATTAAAGTCACGTCGCTTGTGTCCAAAGGTGCGGGCGTGTAAGTTTTAGCCATAAAAAATTCCCTCCGTTCAATACCGTTAAATTTTATCTTCGGCTAAATTATAAAGCCGATAAAATTTGTGGTAAAGGGAGGGGATTTATTTTGACTACTGACTATTTACTATCTCACCAAAGCTTTTCAAGGTACAGGAAGAAAAGGATAAAGCTGTCGTACAAAATTTTGGGACTGAAATGCGCAAAGCCGCAGTCGTCCAAATAAAGATCAAGTCCCGGCTGTTTAAGGCTGTTTTCGTCCATAAAACCGTACAAAAATTCGTTTGTCAATTCCTGCCACTCGATAATATTATCCATGACAAAATTGCAGTAGTAATAATAATAGAGGGCAATTAAATCACTGCGGGTATAACGCGTCGCTTTAAAAAAATCTTTGTTGTTAAGAATACGTTCTTGCACATCGAGGGTGTCTTCCATTTTTTTCAGTGCCGCAATAAAATCGCTGTCCTTCAAAATGTCACTAAGTTCAGCGTCTTTAAGTTGGGCGTTAAGCGCGGTTAAAGCGGCTACTAAATCTTCTATTAACAGACCTTCTATGGTAACTTCCAACTTAGTATCAGGAGTATCAATTATCCTTAAAAACAGACTTTCAGACCATTCTTCAGTATCCTGAGGATAAGCATTAATTTTCTTTACAAGTTCTTCAAAATTTCTTTTGACAGTGCGCATTTCGGACGCCAGCATAATTCGGTTGTTGCTTTCAGAATGATCAGCAGAATAGATTTTATAATTTGCCAAAAGATATTGCTTGAAAGTCTGCTCATCTTTATCCAAGTACTCAAAAAAATTTGCACGATATACTGAGGACGACAAGGGCAATTCGTCGAAAGTAGCATGGTTTTGTCTTGCGGCGGCAAAAACGCTATCGATAAAAGCTTCAGCTTGTGAAAGTTTTTCGGCGGGCGTCAAATTGTTTTTGTTGAGAAAGTACAAATAAATAACTTCGACAAAATTTTTAAAATTTATGCCTTCGCCGGTCGGCGGGTCATTGTAGCGCAAAAAATTATCGGTATAAAAATCTTGAAACAAATTTTGAACAATGTCGCGCTCTTTGGAAACAGTATTTGTACCGGTATTAAAGCCCATATTGAAGGCAAATGCGAAAAGGTACAGAGACTTTTTATTTACGCCGTTATTATCAAAATTTGCAGAGGCGAGATCGTTTGCAATTTTCATCAAAGTATGATCTAAATAAAGCCACGTTTTTTTCTTATCTTTGAAAGCGCGCTCGAAAGCGTGTCCTACAGTTGAGTATTCTTTATTTCCGGGTTGGCGAATTTGTTTTAAGTAGAATACTACCTTTGAGTGAAGTTCGTCGACATTCAGATTATTTTTGGTTAAATAAGCGGTTAAAGTAGCTGAATTTGAATTATCGATTAAATCAGCGGGCAAATCGTAGGGTACCGGTTTGTTGGATTTAATTTGCTCCGTCAAAAATTTTTTAAAATCCTCAACCGTCAAGCCGCACGCACCGAAAACCGGTTCTTTGAAATTGTCATTAAACTTTTCTGCGTAATTTTCTATCAGATAATTTTTTTTGAATTGTTTAAAATGATTCTCATCTAAGTTACAAAGAGCCATTTCAATCTCTTCAAAAAGCGCTTTGCGGTTATCTGTTGCTTTGATAGTATATTCAAAATTTCTAATCCGATTCAGCAATTCAAGCGACGTTAATTCTGTGGTAATATCCTTTTTAGCCTCGTTAACTTCATCCTTAACTCTGACGTCATCTTTCGCCTTAGCTCCTGCGTCAGTTTCAATCTTAATTGTTATTAAATCTTTAACCAGCTTGACAAGTTTTTTATGTAAATCATCTGACAGCCAAGTATTATTTGCAGGCGGTTTAGATCCAATCAGTGCTACAAGAAAAGCGGCATATTCTTGTAAAGTCCAGTCACAAAAATTTCCGATACCTTTGGAGATTTTATCTTGTTCATCTGCAAAAATGTTGGCTGTTGCAATTTTGTAATTTTTCAGCACTTCAAAAATGCCGCATTGATCTTTTATGAAGGCGATTTTATTTTTTTCATAAAGCTCGTCAAGTCGACAGACTATCACGCCGTTTTTCACAAGATTATACTGTGAAAGATAGTCGACAAAATTTTCTTCAAGCGTTTCATCTACGGCAGTACCGGCAGGAATGGTGAACGGCGTTATGGTGAAGTACTTCTGCCACCTGTTATTTTTACTTACCCAGCCATTAAAAAATGCCAAGTAATCAGCCGGTTTGACGTCAAGCGGAATAAAAATATCTTCAGTGAGGCGTTCAATCAAAAAATCTCTTTTCTTCTCAGCGCTATATTTTGCGTACGCTGCTTTTTCGGCGGGCGAAACAGAATCAAGTACGCGCTGTTCAATAGCTTTGGTATGGTAATTGGTATGGCGAACGAATCTCTTTAAAATTTGCATTTGCAGGGGGTCTTCGTCGGAAAAATCTTTGTCTTTATCGGCGAGACGTTTTACAATTCGCGCCAAAAATTTTTGTTCCGGCGGGAACTTCTTGTAAATTTTGTAAATATCCTTGAGAAGATCCACGATAAGTTCCTTTTTAGTAGGAACAAGTTTATAAATTAAAGCTTTAAAATAATTGTATTTAAAATTATTTTTAGTGGCTTTTTCCAAATTTTGAATGGCGTCATCCGGAAATTTGCGTGCCTTAAACATATCGAGCAGTTCATTTTTTAACGAACGAAAATCAGATTGGCTGTCTTTAATTTCGTTTAATTTGTCCAAAAAATCTTCTTGCGAATAAAACGTGAGAATATGATTTTTAATTTCTTCCATAGCTTGTTGCATATACTTGCTTATGCCGGAATTACTATTTGAATCAGGCAAAACAGATCACCTCCAATATTGAAAAATATTTTTTCACGACGTCAAACTTAAAAAATTAACCGTATTAAACTAATGAATATCATTCTAATTGACAAATAAAAAAAGTCAAGCAAATGCATAATTATCCGGTAGCCGGTAAAAAATTTCTACAAGCTATCGGCTAAAAGCTAAAGGCTACCGGCTATCAGCGCACTTCCTCACCATATTTAGCTTTAATTGCTGATTTATGTATGTACATGGCATTATCAGCTTTTTTTGATACTTCGGCAAACTTCATGCCCTGTTCGTAAACACCGAGACCGCGTGCAACGGATACGGTCAACGTGTCACCTGCCGCCTTGAAATGTTCTTCGTCTACCTTGACGTCAAAAAGCTGTAAAAGTTCTTCGCGTCTTTCGTAGTCGGGACCTTCCAAAATCGCGGCAAATTCATCACCGCCGATTCGATAAACGGGACTGTTCACAAAAACCTTGCAGATAACCTGCGCGGCGTGTCGCAAAAGTTCATTGCCCGCCTCGTGTCCGTACTTGTCATTAACCTTTTTCAAGAAGTTGGCGTCAAAAATTACAACGCCGTACTGCGCGGTATGATTTTTCTTACTTTGCTCATCAAGCTCCGCCGACTTGCTCATATAAGCCGCCGCATTTCGCAAGCCGGTCAATTTGTCGCGGTAGACGTAAAATTCAAGCTTAGCCGCCATTTCGCGAATACTGCGGACTAAAATGCCCAGCTCATTGCCGGATTCGTAGGAAATTTTTACGTTTAAATCACCGGAGGCAATACGCTTAGCCGCT
>JAFTEG010000066.1 GCA_017453765.1 Selenomonadaceae bacterium | reverse complement strand
TGCTTGAACCGGGCTTTTACAATGACGTTACGGTAATTATCAAGATGCCGAAAAGATGTTTGTCCGTACCGGTTGACGCGATGGTTGATGATAAATGGCGCTCACTCTTCGTGGTAAAAGACGGCGTTTTAAAGAGAAAGATTGTTGAAACGGGAATTGATGACGGCAAGTACATAGAAATTGTGTCGGGAATTGATGACGGTGAAATTGTCGTCATTTCTGAAACAGAAGGTCTGCAGGAAGGTACCGCGATTGAAGTTAATTTGGTAGAGGAGTGACGGCGATGGCGGAAGACGGAAGTAAAATTTTCAGTCGCGAAGCGTTGGAGAAATTGAGATCGCCTGAAAAACTCGACACGCTTTTACCGATAACAACGCCGCTGACTTGGATGGCACTGTCGGCAGTCGTGTTGCTTTTATTTTCAGTCGTGGTATGGTCAATCTTCGGCTCGTTCACTGAAAAGGCGGACGGTATGGGTATGATAATGGATTCGGCGGGCGTCGTCAATGTTTCACACATACGCGGCGGTAAGGTAACGGAAATTTACATTCACAAAGGCTCGCACGTAAATGCCGGTGACGTCATTGCACGCGTTGAACACCTTGAACAAGCGGCGGACACTCAAATTGCGCGTCACGCTCCCGAACTTGCCGAAAATAAACGTGAGATGACGGAGCGCGTCTATCAATCCGACAGCAAGGAATATCAAGAAAATATTATTGAGGAAGTTAAAAGCAATTACCCCGGCGTCGTTGACAGGGTTTTCATACGTAACGGCAACATTATAAACGGTGGCACTCCCGTCTGCACGATTCGCCTTACAGAAAAGCGTGACGATTTAACCGGCGTGCTTTACATTCCCGTTGAAAAGGGGAAAAGAGTTAAGCCCGGTCAAACCATTCAGCTGGCACCGAACGGCGTCGACGTGGCGCTTTCAGGCAGTTTAATCGGCATTGTGCGAAGTGTTTCGGAATATCCCGTGTCACTGCAGGACGTTGAATACACGCTGGGCAATCCCCAACTTTCGCAGATGATTATGGCGTCGGGCAACGGCGGCATTATGGAAATTGTTTTTGACCTTGTGAAGGATAAAAATTCCGAGTCCGGCTACTTGTGGACGACGTTTGTCGGTGAACACAAAGAGATTAGCGCGGGAAGTTTTTGTACCGGCTCAATCATTATTGACAGGCGTCCGCCGATTGAAAAGGTTTTTTATAATTTAAGTCAGTGGCTACGGAATAGATGAATTAAGGATTAAGGATTAAGAATGTAGAATTAAAGCTGCAAGCTGTAAGCTAAATTTTATGGATATATTATCGAAGTTAAAAAGTTTTTTTGTAAAAAGTAACGAAAAGCGCGTCAAGGTACCGACGATCTTACAAATGGAGGCTACCGAATGCGGCGCCGCGTCGCTCGGTATGATATTGGCGCATTATAAACTTTGGATACCGCTTGAAAAGTTGCGGCAGGAATGCGGCGTAAATCGTGACGGCTCAAAGGCAAGCAACATTATGAAGGCGGCTAAACGGCGTAATTGCGAAGTTCACGGCTACCGCTGGGAAGCTGACAACATTCGCGAAGAAGGAGAATTTCCAATGATTATTCACTGGGAATTTAATCACTTCGTCGTGCTTGAAGGCATTATCGGCGACACGGTTTATTTGAACGATCCCGCTATGGGTCGGCGTACCGTTGAATGGGACGAGTTTTTAACGTCGTACACCGGCATTTCCATAACCGTATCACCTGGTGAAAATTTTCAGCCTGCGGGACATAGGTACAGCGTAGTCAAGGCGATTTACCAAAAACTTATGCAAGACAAGCCGGCTATGCTTTTCTTGATAATCCTTTCACTGTGCATGATAATACCGGGTCTTGCGTCACCTATCTTCAGTCAAGTTTTTTTGGACGAAATTTTAACCGGCAAACACCGCGAATGGATGATAAATTTCTGCGTTGCCATGACGATATCATTTATAATTTGCGGCGTTATGACGTGGCTTAGAGCCGTAATTTTGACGCGCTGGCAACAGAAATTGACGTTGGCGGATTCGTCAAGTTTTTTTTGGCACTTACTTCGTCTGCCGATGCAATTTTTTCACCAACGCTACGCGGCGGAAGTGGCAAGCCGTGTAAATTTTAACGAGTCCGTAGCCGGAGTGTTATCAGGCAGTGCGGCAACGGCGGTTTTAGATTTTTTCGTAGCGATATTTTTCCTCTCATTGCTTTTCCAATACAACGTGGCGCTGACATTAATCGGCGTATTTTTTACGGCGTTGGACATAGCAATTTTTTTTGCAATGCGCCAAAAGCTGACCGATTTAATTATGAGGATACAGCAGGACGCGGGCAAAGAATACGGCGTGGCGATGAACGGGCTTTTAATGATTGACAGCATTAAGGCGAACGGTACGGAGTCAGATTTTTTCACTAAGTGGGCAGGTTACCGCGCAAAAGTTTTGACGGCAACGCAGGAGACTCAACTCTGGCAATTATCCTTCACGCTTTTACCGAACTTGTTGGGCGGCTTAAACGGCGCGTTGATTATGACATTCGGCGGCTTTTCAATTATGGAAGGCGCGATGACTGCCGGTATGTTCGTGGCATTTCAAAGTTTAATGGGAAATTTTCAAGGTCCCGTGAACAGCTTACTCGGCTTGAATCAGGCGTTGCAGACGACGGAAATGCAAATGCACCGATTAGACGACGTGCGACGTTACGACATTGACAGGCTGAATTATCCCGACGATAATCTTTCCTTTCCGAAACAAAGACTAAGCGGCGAATTGGAGTTGGTCGACATAACTTTCGGCTACAGCCCTTTGGATAAGCCGTTGCTTGAACATTTTAACCTGCACTTGGCGCCGGGACGTTGGGTAGCTATTGTAGGTTCATCAGGCAGCGGTAAATCGACGCTGGCTAAAGTTGTAACCGGTCTTTATGAAGAGTGGGAAGGCAAAGTGCTTTTTGACGGCGTGGACAGAAAAGAAATTCCCCGCGCAGTTGTGGTAAATTCGCTGTCCGCAGTTGACCAAGATATTTTTCAGATAAGCGGCACCGTGCGACAGAATATCACGCTGTTTGATGATTCGGTAAAGCAGTCCGACGTAGTGCAGGCGGCTCAAGATGCTTGCATACACGCCGACATTTTGAAATTGGAAGGCGGCTACTCGGCGGAGGTTAAAGAAGGCGGCTTGAATTTTAGCGGCGGTCAGCGTCAAAGATTGGAAATAGCGCGCGCACTTTCGATTAACCCTTCCATTTTGGTTTTGGACGAGGCGACTTCTGCGCTTGACCCCGTCACTGAACAAATTGTACTTGAAAACATTCGTCATCGCGGCTGCTCCTGCCTAATCGTGGCGCATAGACTTTCTACCATTCGTGACTGCGACGAGATTATTGTACTTGAACACGGCAAAGTTGTTGAACGCGGCAAGCATCGCGATATGGTTCAACACGACGGTCCTTATAAGCGCTTGATTGAAGAGCGTGACGCTGATGATGATAATGAAATGAATGATTGAGGTGTTTTTTATGAAACGTACATCAAAACTTTTTTTAACCGCTTGCCTTATGGCGGGAACTTTTTTAATCGGCGGTTGCGAAGAAGGCAGTTACAGCTTTGAACATAGTTCGTCCGTTGAAGTCAGCACGGAGAGCGGCGCTAAGTATTCTTCAAGCTACATGGAGACAAAATCTGCAAACGGCGCTTTTATTTATAAAATTAACGACGTGAATTTACTTGACGGCAGGACGGAATTTCATATCAGCCTTACAAATAACGGCAAGCGTGATACCACTTTGACGGCGATAACGATTACTTTTAGTGCGAAGGACGAAAAAGGCAAGGTGATTCGTGAAGGCGATTGTGCTTTCGACAAACTTCAAATTGCACTGCCGCAGGGCAAGGAAGTCTACGAATCATTTATAATTGAGGACGCGAGCTGGAAGGCTTATGACGACGCTTTTAACATTCACTGTGAATTTACTGACGTTGCCGTAAATCCGCCTGTAGAATAATTCGTGGAGGATTAAATTTTGGAATTACTTTCGGGCGAGCGTTTTATTTTTGACGACGACAATTTTATAAAGGTCATTTCCGGCAAGATTGAAGTCTACTTTGTGAATAAAGACGCTGAAAATTTTCGCCAAATGTTTGTAATGAACAGGCAGGCGGGCGAATTTATTTTTCCTGCGCTTGACGATTTTCATGCTGTCGAAACGCTGATTTACGCC
>JAFTEG010000065.1 GCA_017453765.1 Selenomonadaceae bacterium | reverse complement strand
GAAGATTCACTTGGACTTCATAAAAAATCCCGCGAAGATTGAAAATCGCAGTATGGAAATTATTTCGCCGTACCTTGACGGCTTGAATTTAAATTTTGCGGAGAAAAAAATTTATTCGCGAATCATTCACGCGGCGGGTGACGTGGAATATGCGCCGCTGATAAAAATTCACCCTTCGGCGATTGACGCGGCTAAATCGGCGATTGAGCGCGGCGCAAATATTTTTACCGATGTTGAAATGGTTCGTACCGGCATTAATAAGCGCGCGCTGAAAAAATTCGGCGGCGAAGTTTTTTGCAAAGTTGCCGATGACGACACGAAAAAATTTGCGGCGGAAAATGATATCACGCGGTCAATGGCAGCAATGCGGATTTTCGGCGAAAAGCTTAACGGCGCGATTGTTGCAGTGGGAAATGCGCCTACCGCCTTGTTTGAAGTCTTGCGGCTTGTACGCGAGGAAAATATTTTGCCCGCAGTGATAATCGGCGTCCCCGTCGGTTTTGTCGGCGCGGCTGATTCAAAGCGTGAACTTGCAGAGCAGGATAAAATTCCCTACATAACCGTTGCCGGTACGAAGGGCGGAAGTTCAATAGCCGTTGCCGCCGTCAATGCGATTTTGTATCTTGATTAGGGAAGAGGGATTAGGGAAGAGGGGAGAGGATTTTTCATTAGGCATTACGCATTAATTCTACATTCTTAATTCTTAATTCTTAATTTTAAATTGCGGCTTGACTTTAAATTACAAATTAAATAAAATTTTTTGCACATTAAATTAGGGACGAACCAATATACGAACTACCAATCTTGCAGGAGGAATTTTTGCGAATTAAGTTTATGCGGTAAGGAGCTGAATATTATTGAATAATAAAGTCGTAGTAGTTTTTTCTGCGGCTTGTTTTTTATTGGCAAGCAACGCGTCGGCGGAAGAAGTAAACGCCGGAGATATTTCACGCGAGGCGGTGCGGCAAGCGGCAGGAGATACTGAAGAAAGAAGAGCTGAAGATATTGAAATTGAGGGACGTGATATCGATACACCGGAAGATGAAAGTAGCGTGAATGAAACCTTTGAACTTAAGGGCATTATCATTGATTCCGACATAAAAGATATTGACCAATCAAAAGTTCAGCACATAATTGACCCGTACATAAATCAGCAAGTCGGCATTAATCAGCTTAGAAAACTTGCCGCCGAAATTAAAACTTACTGCAGGCAAAAAGGCTGGCTTGCGGCGGTTGCTTACATTCCGGAACAAGATTCTACCGACGGCACCGTAGTTATTAAAATTATGTCACCGAATTTCGGCAAGATTACCTTTGAAAATGAAAGCCGCCTTGCCGACGATATTTTAAACAAAGTCGCCGAAAATATTTCGCAGGACGACATGGTAGAAAATGACAAAATTGAAAATGTCTTGTACCTGCTGAATGAAATTGGCGGCATTCGTGCAAGTAACTCTTGTATTGGTCATCAGTTATGGCACCGGATAGAATGACTAGACTGCACGGGCAGTGGCTTATTATGTCTTTAAGCGTGCCGTGATAACGCTTTGTCACAACCAGCAGTTCTACACCGCCAATGCGGTCAGCATTCTCAAGCCAGGTCTTGTTGACTCCTTTGCCAGCTACCAGTATGTGCTTGCCTTGAACCATTGCCAATGGAGCATGAACCAGCGATAGGTCGCTATGAACACTATCGGTCACCCACCGAAGTGAGTCACCGCCCAAGTGTGCCAACAAGCGGCGATGTGTCCGTTCGAACAAGGTGCGATCGGTGTCGGGTGAGTCGGGTAGCCAAGCATAAGTCTTGCCGTTCTCGTGCCAGAGGATAGGAGTTGAGCGATAATCGTTGAGTACTAGCATAGTCTTGCTGGGTGTCCTTAGCTT
>JAFTEG010000064.1 GCA_017453765.1 Selenomonadaceae bacterium | reverse complement strand
GGCTATGTTCGTGCGTCAACTTCGCAATATGATTCTTTACGCAATGGCTATCACGAAGTCAGCACGTATGCGCGACGAATCACGCGGCGCCCATGCGAAAATCGTACTTGAAAACGGCAAGCGCAAACTTGACAAAGACGGCGAATTGGTATTTATGGGACGTGACGACGAAAAATTTATGCGCGTCACTATCGTAAACTACGATCCCAAGACGGAAGAGCCGATTATAAGCTATCGTGAGTTCGATCATTCGTGGATTAAACCGCGTCTTCGCAGTTACAAATAATGGATCGATGGATCAATAGATCGGTGGATCGATGGTAAACTATCGATCTATCCACTATCGATCTATCGATCTATCCACTATCGATCTAACTAAGCTTAAATTCGTGAACAACTTCATTCAAATTGTTGGAAAGTCCGGTAAGCGTCTTGCTGTCCTCCGCAACCTGAACGACACTGCTTGCCTGTTGCGCCGTGACGATTGAAATGGATTCAATTTCGTTTACAACTTCGTCCGAAAGATTCGCCGCCTGCTCGGTGCGGTCAACGATAGTTTTCATAGGCTCAAGCAAGCGGTCAATGACTTTCATGACGATTAAAGAATTTTCCTCCGCCGCACGAATCATGCCGACAATTTCTTGGAAAGACCTTCCCGTAGTTTCGACGTTGCCGCGTCCCTGTTCAACGCGACTTCTGCCGGTTTCCATAGCCTGCACGGCATTTTCCGTAGTGACTTGAATTGTTTCGATAATGGCGCCGATTTTTTCAACGGCTTCTTGCGAACCTTCGGCAAGCTTGCGAACTTCATCAGCTACAACTGCAAAGCCGCGCCCTTGTTCACCGGCTCTAGCCGCCTCAATCGCCGCGTTCAACGCCAAAAGATTCGTCTGCCCCGCGATATTTGAAATTGTTTCGACTATGGAACCGATCTCTTTTGAATTTTCGCCGAGTTCGCGTACAATTTCGGCGGAGTCTTGAACCGCCTTAGCAATGTCATTCATCTGCTTAACCGTTTCCACCGCCAACGCGCTGCCTTCCGTAGCTTGCTTGGCGGTATTTTGTACGCTTTCCAATCCGCTCTTCATTGACGTGACGGCTTTATTTACGTCGCCTTGCATTTGGTCTACGTGCGTCTTTGTCTCAATCAAATTCTTACGTTGTTTCAAGACGTTATCGGTGACGGTGGCGACGGACACGGCAACGCTTTCAACGCTTTCTGCGGAGCGCGCAAAACTTTTGTACAGCGATTCGGCGTCTTCAGAGTCACTCTTTGAAGTTTCCTGCATATTTTTAATAATGTCGCGTACGTGCCTTATGACGGAGTTAAACTGCGTCGCGATAAAGCCGAACTCGTCATCGGTAAGGCTTTTAATTTCTTTGGACAAGTCGCCTTTTGCAACACGCGCGGCAACGTCTTCAATTTCGGCTACGGAATGTTTTATCGTCTTAACAAGAAGTCCTACCACAAAGCCGCTTAAAACCAACATTAAAGCAAGTACAATGCCGCTGATATGTACGCGCGTTATAAGCTTGTCAAAAACTGCATCAGCTTTTTCGGTCGCGTCATAAAGTCCCTTACTGCAAGCCTCGCCGTCCTCTCTCATTGCGTCATCAATTGCCTCAAAGGTACTCGACAAATCGCCGCGCAGGTGCAAATTTATTTCTTGAGGCGTACCGTTTTGCAAGAGCGTTTCAACCTTGTGCAGTTGTTCCTTGTACGCTTCCCACAGCGCCAATTCTTTATTAAGTAAATCGTAATCGTGTTGCCGTTCACTTTCATTGTCGTAAACAAAGCTGTCCAAATTTTTTTGATAGCGTAAGAAGGCGTTGTCAACTTCAGCAATACGCTGGGCGAAGGTGGAAAACCAACGCGGTTGGTCGGGTGTGCCGTTCGTAATAATAAGCATAAGTGCGGAGCGTTGTACGTCGTCAAGTTTATCGTTTACGTCAGAAACTACCACGTGTGACGCTATCCAATCGCTTACGTTTTCATTTTCGCTCATAATGTTGCTGAATGAATACAGCAGAAACCCGCCGAATCCCGCAAACATTATGAACATTAGACCAAATGCGAGAAATAATTTTTTTGTGATTGACATACTCGACATTTCCCTATCCGCCTCCATTATGATAATTTTGCAATAATTTTAAACCGCGTTGCAGGATTTGACAATAACCGAATCGCTTTAAAGGCATAAAAAAATTTCCCTGCGCGTGCTGTAGGGAACAGGGGTTAGTAAGTAGTAAGTAGTTGAATAGTACTTAGGTGGTGTTGAGTAAATCAAATTTAAAGACTTTGCAAATTACGTAACTGCCGCAGTAGGAGAGGCGCGCACGGACGCGCGCCCCGTCCGCACCATGAGCGTGACGCGAATGCTGCGGACATGTTTTCTTTTGATACTT
>JAFTEG010000063.1 GCA_017453765.1 Selenomonadaceae bacterium | reverse complement strand
GCAGGATGGTTAATGCTGGTAACACTCGAATTATGTTTATGAAGTTTCAAAACCGCAAGCGGTAAGGAGTCCTACGCAGGCACTTGTCGATAATCTCAACATCATAGGATTCCACTGACCGTTTCAAAACCGCAAGCGGTAAGGAGTCCTACGCAGGCTGATATAACTAACCTATGGGGAGATGCTACTAAACAAGTTTCAAAACCGCAAGCGGTAAGGAGTCCTACGCAGGAGCGGGCTTTGTGAGCGTACGCCGATCGTTGCTATTCAAACCATTTTTGGAAAATGATCCAAAAATCGTTCCAAAGTCCGCAGTCTCGAAAAAATTTTAATCAGAAAACTTTCATAAATGCCCTTGAACTTCGCATCACTCATACACTTTTAAGTTTTGGAAAATGTTTTGGCAAAAATAAGGTTTTATCTACCCTCAAAATCATTTTCCAACGAAAGAATGAGATTAAATTCATCAACTGCGCAATTTATATCATACTTTTCAAAAATTTGCAAGAAAAATTTTTCTCAACGATTTTGGCAAGTCTGTCGTAATTTTTTTGCTTTTCTGCGCGAAGGTTACGGCAGTTTTCAAGCGGCGGCAGATTTTTTGCAGCACGCAGAGCGTTTAAAATTTGGCGTCTGAAAATATCGTTGTCAAAAATCCCGTGAACATACGTACCCAAAACATTTTCGCGTACCAAAATTTTTTGCGTGAGGTTCGACGTAATTCCCGCGTGTATCTCGTAGCCTGAAAGATTTTCCGCGCAGATTTTTGAGCCGATAAATTCAAAGTCAACTTTATCAACGGTGACTTGCCGCGTAAATTTTTCCGTGCTGAAAGTCGTTTCAATCGGCAAAAGTTTCAAGCCGTCAAGTTCGGTGTAGGTGGATTCGGATTTATGCGGGTCAAAAATTTTTTCGCCGAGCATTTGAAAGCCGCCGCAAATACCGATTATCGGCGTGCCGCTTGCCGCTTTATGCAAAATCTTTTCGGTAAAATTATTTTCGCGCAGGTAAATCAAATCTTCGGACGTGTTTTTACTGCCGGGCAAAATTATCACGTCCGCGCCGTCCAATTCGTCCGCCGTCTTAGCGTAAAAAAGATTTACGTCAGATTCACCCGCCAAGCTGTCAAAGTCCGTGAAGTTGGACAGTTTACCGAGCCGAATCACGGCAATATTAATTTCGCCGCCGCTTGAAATTTTATCGTCAAGCGACACGGAGTCTTCGTCGTCAATGCCGAGCTTTTCAATGTACGGCAAAATTCCAAGCACTGGCTTACCGGTTTTCTTTTGCAAAAAATCAACGGCGGGCATAAATAAGCTTACGTCGCCGCGAAATTTATTTATGACAATGCCTTTAACCAATTCGCGCTCATCTTCGTCTAAAAGTTCAAGCGTGCCGACGATAGACGCCAACGCGCCGCCCCTGTCGATATCGGCAACCAAAATCACCGGCGCATTTAAATATTTTGCCACGCGCATATTTACAATGTCGTTGGCTTTAAGGTTGACTTCGGCGGGAGAGCCGGCGCCTTCGACTACGATTAAATCAAATTCCGCGTCAAGCTTTTTCAACGCCGCTTTAACCGCGTCGAACGCCTTAAGCGAGTAGCCCTGATGATATTGAGCCGCCGACATTACGCCGACGGGTTTGCCGTTTATAATGACTTGTGAAGTTGCATTGCCGGTGGGTTTTAAAAGCACGGGATTCATTTCAACGCGCGGTGCAAGACAAGCCGCCTCAGCCTGTGCAACCTGCGCGCGCCCCATTTCCAAACCGTCCGCCGTCACGAATGAATTTAGCGCCATATTCTGCGCCTTGAAAGGTGTAACACGTAAACCTGCGCGGAAAAAAATTCGGCAAAGCGCCGTGACCAAAATACTTTTGCCAACGTGCGATGCCGTGCCTTGTACCATTATTGATTTTGCCATGAAAATTTCTCCTACCTACAAAAAGCTACAAAAGATTTTTCAGCCGCGCTACAATTTCCGCCGCCGCATTGACTTTCGACAAACTTTTTGCATTTACCTTCATAGTGTCGAGAGTGGATTTGTCAGACAAAATTTTTTTTACTATTTCCGATATTTTAGAGTTACCTGCTGAAACTGCCGCGCCGTGACTTTCCGCATAAAGTGCGTTTTGTGCTTCGGGACCGGGTATCGGCGCATGTAAAATCATCGGCAACCCTGCGGCAAATGCTTCAGTCATTGTAAGTGCGCCGGGCTTTGTTATTAATAAATCTGCCGCCGACATGAGTTCGCCGACGTTTTCAACGTAGCCGAAAAGTTTTACTTCGTGCCGGAAATTTTTTTGCAGGGATTTAAGCCGCGCCAAAAGTTTTTGATTTTGTCCCGCGACGACTAAAATTTTCAGCGGCGTTTCGACGTTGTTCAAGTCCTGCAGTGTTTCTTCGATTGAGCCGAGTCCTAAGCCGCCGCCCATGATTAATATTGAGTGAGGAGTAAGGAGTGAGGAGTGAGGAGTAGTAAACTGTTCCCTATTCCCTAATCCCTGTTCCCTAAATTCTGAATCAATCGGTATGCCGGTGGCGTAAATTTCTTGGTTGGGGCGTGACTGCGCGGCAAGTTCATCTTTCATTTCCTGCGTTGCGACAAAGTAAACGTCCACTTCACTGAAAATCCAAATTTCGTGCAGTGAATAATCCGTCAGCACCGCCGCCAATAAAAAATTCCGCGCAGATTTTGCGTGCAAAAATTTCCAAATTGCCGCCGCCGCCTCAGGGAAAGGGTGCGTGCAAAGTACTATGTCGGGCTTGAATTTTTTCAGCAGGCGTTTGAACGGGAAGTACATAAGCGACGAAATGACAAGGCGCGTCAACGTGCCGATTTTTTTGGCGCCGGTGAATTTATAAATTCTGTCGTACAAGTCCGGTATGAATTTCAGCGCGGCAAGGTAGAGTTTTTTTGTAAAAAAATTAACGGTAGAAATTTCACGCGCCATGAAGTCTACAATTTCAACTTCACTTTCAGAATGCGGCGCAGAAATTTTTTCCTGCCGTTCAAATATTTTTTTCAGCGATTCCGCCGCCTTCGTGTGACCTGCACCGATTGACGCCGATAATATTAAAATCTTCAACTTTGATACCGTTTTTGTATTGTAAGAAGTGGTGACGAGCCCAAACCCAAACTGGCGTCTGAATAGACGCAATCCCCAAGAAAATGACCGAAAAATTTCTTGGGGATTTTTGTTGCGCCTTTTTGTGGTCACAGTGGAATGGCTTATCGTTTTTCACTGTTTTTATCTTTTAAAATTTTACCACAGCCTTAAGATTTTGGCAACTGTTTAGAAAAATATAAAATTTTTTTCGGTACTTGTAAAAATTTTTAATCTATGTTATTATATGCACCGGCGGACTTCTTGCTTAGGCGAAGGCAAGAAAATATTGGGCGAAGAAAACGGGAGCGTTCGGTAGCTCCCGTTTTTGGCGTTAAGGAGGAATTTTTTTTATGCGTGAACTCGAATTGAAGTACGGGTGCAATCCCAATCAGAAACCTGCGCGGATTTTTTCGGAAGACGAATTGCCGATAGAAGTTTTAAACGGGCGTCCGGGTTACATAAATCTGCTTGACGCGCTCAACGGCTGGCAACTTGTCACCGAGCTTAAGGCGGCTACGAATCTCCCTGCGGCGGCGTCTTTCAAACATACAAGCCCCGCAGGCGCGGCGGTAGGTCTTCCGCTTGATGACGTGCTGAAAAAAATTTATTTCGCGGAAAAAGATTTAAGCCCCGTTGCCACTGCCTACGTACGTGCGCGCGGCGCAGATAGAATGAGTTCGTACGGCGACTTTGCAATTTTGTCCGATGAGTGCGACGAATCGACCGCCGAATACATAAAGCGCGAAGTAAGCGACGGCATTATTGCGCCTTCATACACCGACAAAGCACTGGAAATTTTAAAGTCCAAGCGTAAAGGGACGTACCTTGTTTTAAAAATTAATCCCGACTACGTGCCGCCGGCGATTGAACGTAAACAACTTTTCGGCGTGACTTTTGAACAACAACGCAACGATATAAAAATTTCTGCGGACTGCTTGAAAGATATTCCTACGCAGAATAAAATTATCCCCGCCGATGCCGAGCGTGACTTACTTATTGCACTTATAACTTTGAAATATACGCAGTCAAATTCTGTTTGCTACGCGAAAGGCGGACAGGCTATCGGTATCGGCGCAGGGCAACAAAGCCGCGTTCATTGTACACGCCTTGCCGGTAATAAAGCGGACTTTTGGTTTTGGCGTCAAAGCCCGCAGGTTTTGTCCCTGCCGTTTAAATCAGATGTTAAACGTCCCGACCGCGATAACGCGATTGATGTTTATATCGGCAATGAAAGTGACGACTTGCTTAACGGCGATTGGCAAAGAATTTTCACCGAGCGTCCGAAAAAATTTACCGACGCTGAAAAAGTTGATTGGCTGAAAAATCTGCGCGGCGTGTCTTTAGCGTCCGACGCCTTTTTCCCATTCGGCGACAACGTGGAGCGTGCGCATAAATCCGGCGTTGAATTTATCGCGCAGGCAGGCGGTTCAGTGCGTGACGATAATGTTATCGAAACTTGCGACAAGTACAACATTGCAATGGCTATGACGCATATCAGATTATTCTACCACTAAGGGGCGAAAAATATTTTGCTTAACTACAGAAAAGGTTTAGACGAGATGCCGTCCTATGACGGAGTGGAGCGCGATTATCGAATCAAGGTAAACGCCAATGAATGCACGATGAACTTGCCGCCGCTTGTGGAAGAGCGCGTTATATATGGGCTGTACTTCGTCGGCTTGAATCGCTATCCCAATGAGGAATATTATTCGCTGGTTGAACAGATAGCACGAAACTTTTCAGTAAAGCCGGAGCAAATTTTAATCGGCGGCGGGTCCAGTGAAATTATAGAAAAAGTTTTTCATACATTCGGCGGCGACGGCAACAAGGTAGTCTACCCCGTACCGAGTTTTTCAATGTACAAAATTTATGCAAAGGCGGCTGATTCGCAAGCTGTACCCTTCGCGCTGGATAAAAATTTTGACATTGACGTTGACAAGTTCATAGCGACGGTGAAAAGTGAAAACGCGAATTTAGCCGTTATCTGCAATCCAAACAATCCCACCGGCAATGCGTTGACTGTTGACGACGTGGAGAAAATTGCAAAGTCGATTGACTGCGCCTTCCTGCTTGATGAAGCTTACGTGGAATTTTACGGACACAGCGCGTTTAAACTTGTGGCAAAGTATCCGAATTTAATTGTTGCACGAACTTTTTCAAAGGCGTACGGTCTTGCCGGAGCGCGTGTCGGCTACTCCATTGCCAACGCCGAAGTTACAAAGATGATTGGAAAAACTTTTATGCCGTACCATATGAATAAGCTGAGTCTTGTCACGGCGGATATTGTTTATCAAATGCGCGATGAATTTTTGCCGCGCATACAGATGACCATTGCCGAGCGTAAGAGAATGGCTGAAAGGCTGAAAAAAATCCCCGCGCTTGAGGTTTTCACTTCGCATACGAATTTCATTTTAATTCGGCACGAAAAGGCGGAGGCGCTGAAAAATTATCTTGAATCGATTGACATTGGCATTAGGTATTTTTCGCCTTCCGCGCAGGAGCTTAAAAATTGTCTGCGTATTTCAATCGGTACGCGCGAAGAAAATGACGAGGTGTTTAAAGCCATTTCGGATTGGCTGACAACGCATTAAGAAAGGGTTTTTTTATGGAAGCCAGCGCACTATCCATACTGCCGCCTATACTGACAATAATTTTGGCGCTATGGACGAAGGAAGTATATTTTTCACTGATACTGGGAATTTTTTCCGGCGCAATGATATTTACCGGCGGAAATTTTTTGCAGTCAATCACGACGTTTTTTGAAATTATGTCAAGCAAAATCGGCGGCAACGTCCATATCTTGGCATTTTTGGTAATACTTGGAATTTTGGTAGCGGCGATAACGCGTTCCGGTGCAACACGCGCTTACGGCGAATGGGCGCGGCGTGTAATTTCAAGCAAACGCTCTGCACTCGGCGTAACGGCATTTTTAGGAATTTTAATTTTCATAGATGATTATTTCAACTGCTTGACCGTCGGCACGGTAATGCGTCCCGTTACAGACAAATTTAAAATTGCGCGTGCAAAGTTGGCGTACGTCATAGACTCGACGGCGGCGTCGGTTTGTATAATCGCGCCGGTATCAAGCTGGGCGGCGGCGGTAGGTTCGTCACTGCCGCAAGATTCGCTGATTGACGGCTTTGTACTTTTTCTGAAGACAATACCTTTCAACTTCTACGCAATTTTGACAATGATTTTTATGGCGTTTATCGTGGTAAGCGGCAGAGATTTTTCGACGATGCGTAAAGCTGTGGACGAAAACATTGACGAGTTAAAAATACCTGCCGAATATCAAGACGCGGTGAAAGCTGAAAGTTCAACCGGCGGCAACGGCAAAATTGTCGACTTGGTGTTACCGCTTGCAGTTTTAATTTCAGTCTGCGTCTACGGCATGCTTTACACCGGCGGCATACATGACGGCAAGTCGATAGCTGACGCCTTTGCAGATTGCGACGCGGCTCAATCTTTGGCATTGGGTTCATTTATCGCGCTGGTATTTATTTCGTTACTTTACCTGCCGCGCGGCGTAATAAATTTTTCCGAGTACTGCGAATGCTACGCGCAGGGATTCAAGGCAATGGTACCGGCGATATTCATTTTGTGCTTGGCATGGACGTTGTCAGGAGTTTGCGGCGATGAATATCTAAATTTAGGCGGCTACGTCGGCGCGATAGTTCAGCAACACACATCGCTTGCAATATTTTTACCGGTAGTATTTTTCCTCGTGGCAATATGTTTAGCCTTTGCGACGGGTACAAGCTGGGGAACTTTCGGCATTTTAATTCCGATATCAATGTCGATTTTAATGGGCTTGCCCGCTGAACAGTCGGCGAATTTGTTGGTAATTTGCATAGCAGCGATTTTGTCCGGCTCCGTCTGCGGCGACCATGCGTCACCTATTTCAGACACGACAATTTTGGCGTCGGCAGGCGCGCAGTGTAACCACATTGAACACGTTGCAACGCAGGTACCGTACGTAATTGTTGTGGCGTCTTGTTGCACGGTAGGATTTTTAGTTGCAGGTGTCACGGAAAACGGCTGGATCGGTCTTGCGGCAAGTTTAGCGTGTATAGGCGTTGTAATGGCGGTTATTAAAGCTAAGGTCAATCCTCCGGCAGAAGGTTAGCTGGTAGCAAGTAGCTTATAGCTGGCAGATTTTAATTCTACATTCTTAATCCTTAATTCTTAATTTGTAATCGAGGTGTTGAAAGTGAGAAGAGCTTTGCCGAACATTTGCACGGCGGCAAATTTATTTTTCGGAATGT
>JAFTEG010000062.1 GCA_017453765.1 Selenomonadaceae bacterium | reverse complement strand
CGCGTTAATTTCAGGATTAATTTCCGCAATAATCGTTTCAAAGTCCAAAAGTAAAACAATTCTGTCCGTCATTTTGATAATACCGACAACGCGGGATTGGTCGCCTACTTCCGGTGCAGGCTCCATGTCCTTCCACGAAATGCGGTGAATGCGCGAAACGTTTTCTACCAAAAAGCCGATACTGTAGTTGTTAATTTCCGTGACGATAATATTTTTAGTCTGTTCGCCGCTGGACATGACGTTAAGGCAACGCGGAAGGTTGACGAGAGGAATCGCCTTGCCGCGCAGAGTGAAAAGACCGTCAATGTAGGGGTGAGCCTGCGGCATTGCGGTTACCGGTACGCGCTGAATGACTTCACGCACCTTCGCAACGTTTATGCCGTAGTTTACTTTGCCTATGCTAAATTCCACAATCTCAAATTCGTTGGTACCGGTTTCAAGGAGAATACCTTTTTTATCGCCGGCGGTTTCAGCTCCCGCACGCGCTTTATCTTTCGCCATAAAACTTTCCTCTTCTTTCATATAAATTTTCTGATATTATAAGAGAAGGCAATTTAAATTTCAAGTTGCAATGTCAAAAACTGCAGGGCTTTAACGTGCAGGCGTACACTACAACTTTCAATATAACGCGGCAGGATTTTTGTTAAGGTTAGCGAAAATGAAAATTTTAGAAAATTTCGCATAGGTGACATTTTGTTGTGGAGGTGAATTTTTTCTTTTTGGATTTGTCATGGAATTTTATATAAATATTTTTGCAACAATAGGGGGATGGGGAAATTGATGTTTTTACTGGCGCTGTCGCCGATATTATGGCTGGTAATTGCGCTAAGCGTAATAAAAATGTCGGCGTGGAAGGCTTGCATAATCGCGCTGATAATTTCGCTTGCCGTCGGTATGGGCGTATGGCAAATGGAAAGTGTCCGCGCAATGGAATCTGTTTTGGAAGGCGTGGCACTGGCGTGCTGGCCTATTTTATTGGTTATCGTAGCAGCAATTTTTACTTATAATTTAACGCTCCATACAAAGGCTATGGACACGATTAAAGAAATGTTGACAAGCGTCAGCCACGATAAGCGCGTACTGATTCTGTTAATCGGTTGGGGATTCGGCGGCTTTTTGGAAGGTATGGCAGGTTTTGGTACGGCAATAGCGGTTCCGGCAGGTATGCTTGCGGGTATCGGCATAAATCCGATTTTATCCGTGTCAGTCTGCTTAATCGCAAATTCGGTTCCTACGGCTTATGGCTCAATCGGCATTCCACTTGTCACTTTGGCAAATGTCACAGCGTTTGATCCCGTGCAACTTGCTACGTTCACTTCACTGCAACTCGGCGTGCTGACTTTACTCTGTCCCTGGTTAATGGTAATAGTAACCGGCGGCGGCTTGGGCGCACTGCGCGGTATGTCAATGATTTGTTTAGGCGCAGGTCTCGCCTTCTTCATTCCGGAATTGGCGATTTCAATGTTTGTCGGTCCCGAATTGGCGGTAGTGGCAGGCGCAATTTTGACAATGGGTACAATCGTTGTAATTGCAAAAAAATTTCCGATTGACGATCCCGAATACGCCATGACTTCTAAGTCACATACCGCAATTACTACGGCGAAGGCTATCAACGCGTGCTTACCGTTCATTTTAATTTTTATCTTCCTGCTTTGCACAAGCAAACTCGTACCGCCGATTAATGCCGCGCTGTCAACGATAAAGTCAAGCGTACCGATTTATAACGGCGAAGGCGGCGTACCGTACACGTTTATGTGGATAAATACGCCCGGCGTCTTGATTATGTTGGCGTCGTTCATTGCAGGCAGTAAGCAGGGCGCAAGTTTCAGCGAAATGCTCGGCGTACTCGGCAAGACGATTAACGGTCTTAAATTTACAATGGTTACAATAATTTCTGTTATCGCAACGGCTAAGGTTATGGGCTACAGCGGCATGACGAATCAAATTGCCGATACTGCCGTTGCCGTCACGGGAACTGCCTACCCTGCTATCGGCGCATTTCTCGGCTCCGTCGGTACGTATATAACCGGCTCGGCAACGTCAAGCTGCGTGCTTTTCGGCAAGTTGCAGGTTATCGCCACGCAAGCTATCGGCGCGTCACCGAATGTACAAGCTTGGGTCGCGGCGTCCAATGCTACCGGCGCTTGTGCAGGTAAAATGATTTCGCCGCTTTCAATCGCAATAGGTTCTGCGGCTATCGGCGTGAAAGGTGCGGACTCTCAACTTTTGGCGTTTGCAGTAAAAATTTACATTCCATTCGTCATATTTATGGGCGCGGTAGTTTACTTCGGTCAAGTGTTGGTAGGCTAAATATTTTTTAAGAAGGTGTCTGCTATGGAAAATTTTTCTGTTACGAAAAAATCTGACGATAATTTTTTGACGCGACATTCTCAAAATTTCAACGCAGAAACTATCTCGGCAATGGAAGAAGCACGCGCCATTGCGGAAGGAAAAGTAGAATCAAAAAGCTTTCAAAATGTAGAAGAATTGATGAAGGATTTAAT
>JAFTEG010000061.1 GCA_017453765.1 Selenomonadaceae bacterium | reverse complement strand
TCGTATGTATAACATCATAATGTTTATTAACGAAGTGAAAGCCCTTATGAACGTCCAGATAGTTAAATGCCTGACGTTCAGTAAGGCCAAATTTATCCGCGAACATTTTCACGAATACCATGAGATAATTCAGCTTATTAAAATGTTTTTGGGACATAGAAAGATTATATAGCTGTTAGTTTGCTGCAAAGGTAAACAGAATACTCAAAACCACCAAATTTTTAGCGGGAAAGTAATTAAAACGGGGATTATACAAGATACATGTGCTGAAAAACGCAAAGAGACTGAGCACTACTGCCCAGCCTCTTTGCTAAACTGTCACGTACTGTTGAGCGAAGGCGAAAAAATGGTCAATAATCAATGTTTTATGGTTTTCACCATTCGTCGTCCCAGACGCCGCCGCGATCTTCCTTAACCATTCCGTCGGTTTCAGCATCGTTATCGAAGAATGTGGCACCACTCTCGGTCAAAGAGCCTGCCATAATGCTTTGAGTAGCAACGTTCTTCACAACCATATTCGGCTGAATATATGTCTTTTTCATAAGAAATCTATTTTATTTTTAGTTAATGATTCTATTGTCAAGAATTAGAGAATGAGAGAATTTCTCTAAGTCTTATAGATTGGTTTCAGATAATCTGCATTGCGCAAACTTAATTCGGGTCACCTGCATTCTCTATCGATTCGTCGCCGCAGGCCGTCATTGAGGTGACCATTATGCTACAAAGCATAGCGGCTATAAATAACATTGTCTTTTTCGTCTTCATAGTTTTCCTGTTTTAGCTTTTATTGTTTTGCGGTGCAAAGGAACAAACAAAAACGTAAGTTCCAAAAGTTAACTATGGAAAATTACACTATGTCCGATATGCCTTTCTTATAGATATTCAATGCGTTACTGATTTAAGCTCATTTTTACCCATGGAAAACTTATTTTTTGGGAGGATCTGGTGACTGTTTTTTTGATCCATAGCATTGGCTTTTTCAATCCACTCGTTAACTTACAAAGTTTTGAAGTCCTGACTGCATTCTTAAGTGGTCAAAATCGACCACCTTGAATTTAGGATTGTGTATCTTGTGCTGATCGAATTACAGGAGAAAAAGGGTGAAGATTGCAAAATGATGCATCTTCGCCCGCTTTTTACATTTTTTCTCGCGGAAAAATAACAGTAATTGAAAGAATATGTTTACCTTTGCGGCCGTAATAATTAAAACAAGGTGTTTATGAACTTGACAATCTCAATGAACACGGTGCTGAATTTCCTGCACTCGATGTCACTCTCAACGAGCAACAAGCTGTGGCTCGCCGAACATCTGTATGAGGAAGTGAAGGCTGAGAAGAAAGCCGCTGCCAAGACTGCCAGCGGATGGCCTAAAATCCGCCGCGAGGATATGCACATCTCACCCGAAGTCGCCAATCTTGTTAAAGGCTTCGAGTTGCCCGAAGATGCGGACTACGACCAGTTGAGACTTGACTACTTGATGAAAAAACATGGATAAGGCAATCCTTTCGCTGTCGTTAGCAGTCCTGACAGCTGTGACGGCATCTGCTTACAATAAGCAGTCGATAGACATCAGAGTGAACGGGCAACAGCGTAACATGGTGGTTTTCACGCCGAACACGCTGCCTGCCAAGTCGCCGCTCTTCATAGTGACTCACGGCATGAACCAGGATCCGGAATATCAGTATGGCTCCGACAAGTTGTACGAGATGATTGACACGGCCAAGTTCGTGGTGACTTACTTGCGAAGCGACGGAACCACGTGGGATATAGGCGGCTCGAAGGACCAGAATTTCGTAATCAAGACCATCGATGAGATGGCGACGCGCTTTGACATTGACCGTGACCGCGTCTATTGGTCGGGCGTCTCCATGGGG
>JAFTEG010000060.1 GCA_017453765.1 Selenomonadaceae bacterium | reverse complement strand
GCAGAATTTTTATCGCGGCATTAATCTTGTCGGGGTGCAGGGTGCGTTCACTGAACCATTTATCAAATTCAACGCGGAAGGCGGACAAATCCTTTTTCAACTCGGCAAGCTTATCGGCGTAGGCAAGGTCTTCCAAAATTTTTAAGCGCTCGTCTTCCGGCAAATTTACGTACTTGTCGCCGTCACGTTCAATAATTTTTTTCGCCGTGTCGATAATGTCCGCACCGTGATAGCCGTCCTCCGGAAATTCGACGCTCTGTCCCAAAAGTTCAAGGTAACGCGCATTGACGGACTTTGCAAGATTTTCCATTTGGTTACCGGCGTCGTTAAGGTAGTATTCGCTTTCGACGTTGTAACCAGCCGCGCGCAGAATGTTTACCACTGCCGAACCTGCCGCCGCGCCGCGTCCGTGTCCAACGTGCAAAAGTCCCGTAGGATTGGCGCTGACATATTCAATTTGTATCGGCGCATTATTTTTCGGCGGAAGTTGTCCAAAATTTTCAGCGTCATAAATATTTTTCAGCTCGGTATAAATCACGTCCGGCTTAAGGTAAAAATTCATAAATCCTGCGCCGGCAATTTCCACTTTGTCCAAAAAATCTGCGTGCAGGCGTGATTTAATTTCCTCCGCAATTTTTCTTGGATTCGTGCGAAAAACTTTTGCAGACTGCATTGCGAAGTTTGTGGCGAAGTCGCCGAACTCTTTTTTAGGCGGTACTTCCAATGCAACGTCCGGCAATTCGCCCGCCGCAGTGAATACGCCGTCCGCAATGAGAGATTGAACCGTAGTTTTTACAGCGTCGACAATTTTATTTTTTACTTCCAATAATAATCTTTCCTTTCATAATTCTACCAGCCACTATCGATCTATCGATCCATCCACTATCGATCTAGCTAACAAACAAATACGCCGCCTTCTCGCTTTTGTACGAATAAAGACGACGTGTTTTAATGTTTCAGAAAATATTGCAAAAACTTCTCAGTCCCATCAAAATTATTTAAAGCGCATTATACAATGACGCGGGCGAATTGTCAAAATTTAGGGAACAGGGAAGAGGGATTAGGGGCTAGGAATTAGGGGCTGGGGATTAGCTAAAAATTTCTACGGCATTGTGTACGCATTCAATCTGTAGCGGCAAGGCGTCACCCAATTCGCCGTCAACGTCGCTGATTAATTCGGCGGTCGACGTTATCTCAAAACTTTTCGCCTGCACGTAAAAAATATTCGGCTCATCGTCAACACAGTTGCCGGACAAAATTTTCTTTGTCAACGTGAACAAACTGCGCGGCGAACTTTTTTTTATGGCGATAAAGTCAAGCTTGCCGTCATCAATCTGCGCGGCGTTCACGACTTTTTTCATACCGGCAACGGCGGGACTGTTCAGCACCAAAAATAAAAATGCGTCCACTGAAAAATTTTTACCGTCGGCAAGAATTTTAAGCGGCACCGATTTAAATTTCGGAATTTCGCCGAGACCGTGAATGTAGTACGCAACTTTGCCGAGAGAATTTTTTTGCCGCGCGTCAACCTCATGCGCAATGGACGTTAAAGCCCCCGCGCTTGCAACGTTGACAAAGTATTCACGCCCGTTCATCAAGCCCAAATCTATGTAACGCGTCCGCCCTTGTGCAACGGCGTCAAAATAATTTTCACCGTCAGAAATTTTTAAATGCGTGGCGAAATCGTTGGAAGTGCCGCTGCCTATAATTCCTACCGGCAAGTCAAGCTGAAATTTTTTAACCCAATTAATCACGGCGTGTAGCGTACCGTAGCCGCCTGCAGAAATTATTCCGTGCGGCTTAAATTCTCTCACGCATTCGGCAAAATTCCGCGCAGATTCATTTTGACTTGTTCGGTACGGCGCAATTAAAATATTTCGGCGCTGAAATGCCGCAATAATTTCGTCCAGCCTGCTTTTAAATTTCGCGTTGCCGGAAACGGGATTGTAAACCAGTAAAATTTTTTTCATAAGGTTAATTGTAACAAAAATTTTTCGCGCGTCAAATTTTGTGCTATAATATTAAAAATTTTGAAAGGAAGTTTTTTAATTGGCTGAAGATAAAGATAAAAAGCCGTCGGTTTGGAGCAAGTACACGGACGCGGAGAAAGCGGAGCTTGAAAATCTCGGCAAAGGTTACATTGACTTTTTAAGCCGTTGCAAGACGGAGCGCGAAAGTGTCACTTACGCGATTGAGGCGGCGGAAAAAGCAGGTTACAAAGAATTTAAAGAAGGCGCCACACTTCGCGCAGGCGATAAAATTTATTGCGCGTTTATGAAAAAATCCGTCGCGCTGTTTCAAATCGGCAGTGAACCGATTGAACGCGGCTTAAAAATTCTCGGCGCACACATTGATACTTGCCGCCTTGACCTTAAACAAAATCCGCTTTATGAAGACGGCGGGCTTGCCTACATGGACACGCATTACTACGGCGGAATTAAAAAATATCAATGGGTAGCGTTGCCGCTTGCAATGCACGGCGTTGTTGTGAAAAAGGACGGCACCGTTATCAATGTTGTTATCGGTGAAGATGAGCAAGACCCCGTTTTCTGCGTCACGGACCTTTTAATACACCTCGCGCAGGAGCAAATGGAAAAGAAGGCGTCGAAAGTTGTCGAAGGCGAAAACCTGGACATTTTGGTAGGAAATTACCCGCTTAAGGAAGGCGAAAAAGAATCCGTTAAAGCCGGCGTCTTGAAACTTTTGAAAGACAAGTACGACATTGAAGAGAAAGATTTTCTTTCGGCGGAATTGGCGTTGGTACCGGCAGGCAAGGCGCGTGAATTGGGTTTTGATAGAAGTATGGTTTTAGCTTACGGGCAGGACGACAGAGTTTGTTCCTACACGTCGCTTGTCGCAATGTTGGAGTCGGCGAATGAAAAATTTAATCGCACCGCCTGCTGTCTGCTTGTCGACAAAGAAGAGATTGGAAGTTTTGGTGCTACCGGCATGCGTTCACATTTCTTTGAAAATATTTTGGCGGAAATTATGAATG
>JAFTEG010000059.1 GCA_017453765.1 Selenomonadaceae bacterium | reverse complement strand
CAGAAAATGGATTACTCAACGCTACGAAAATATGACGCTTGCCGAAATGATTGAAAATCGTCCCTGGCTTGTCGCCGCCAATGCATTAGCCTTCTGCGTTTTAATGATGTTGATAATGTATATTTACCTGCAGAATCGCAATTCAAAAATTCAGCGTTCATACACCCGCCGCCTGCAGGAAAATTTGGAAACTATTAACAGTCAGCAGGAGGAGCTTAAAAAGCAGCAGGTTGAACTTATTGCCGCGAAAAACCGCGCAGAGGAAGGCAGTAAAGCCAAGTCGCAGTTTTTGTCCAATATGAGCCATGATATTCGTACGCCGATGAATGCGATTGTAGGCTACGTGAATTTGGCGCAACGCGAAAGTACCACGCTTGATGAAGTTCATGACTTCCTGCATAAAATTGAAAGTTCAAGTCAACACCTATTGGCGCTGATAAATGACGTGCTGGAGATGAGCCGCATTGAAAGCGGTAAAATGGAGCTTGAACCGGTTGACACGAATTTAAAAACTACGCTTGATGAAGTTCGTGACATGTTCGCCACGCAAATGCAGGGCAAAGAAATTAATTTTACCGTCGACACGTCCGGCGTAAAAAATCCCTACGTGCTTTGTGACAAAAATCGGTTGAATCGCGTGCTTTTAAATCTTTTGAGTAACGCCTACAAGTTCACGCCGAAGGGCGGAAAAATTTCCGTGACGTTGACGCAACTTAACGAAGTGCCGAAAGATGAAGTCGATGAAAACAGCGTCGGTGAATATGAACTGCGCGTGAAGGACAGCGGCATTGGTATGACGCCGGAATTTGCCGCGAAAGTTTTTGAAGCGTTTGAACGTGAAAAAAATACTACGGTCAGCGGCATACAGGGTACCGGCTTGGGAATGGCGATTACAAAGAGCATTGTCGACATGATGGGCGGCGACATTAAAGTTATAACCGCGCCGAAACAAGGTACCGAGTTCGTCATTAACGTCAGCTTTAAACTTACCGCGACGCCGATTGAAGAAACTGCCGAAACGTCGGACGAAGGTCAAGAGCTTAACTTTGAAGGTATGCGCCTGCTTTTGGTTGATGACATTGAAGTCAATCGCGAAATTGCCGTAATGATTTTGGAAATGGCGGGCTTTGTAGTCGACACTGCGGAAAACGGCAAAGAGGCTGTAGAAAAAGTTGCGGCGTCGAAGGCGGGCGATTACGCGGCGGTTTTAATGGATATACAAATGCCGGTTATGAACGGCTACGAGGCGGCGCGGGCTATTCGTGAACTTGATGACAAAGACCTTGCCGCAGTGCCTATAATTGCGATGACTGCCAACGCTTTCAGTGAAGACGTGCAGGCGGCGAAAGATGCGGGAATGAATGATCATATTGCAAAACCACTTGACGTGCCTAAGATGATGGAGACTTTGAAGAAAATTTTAAGTTAGTGAAGAGTGAAGAGTTAGGAGTGAAGAGTTAGGAGTTAGAAGTTAGAAGTTAGAAGTTAGAAGTTAGAAGTAGTACTCTTAACTCTTAACTCCTCACTCCTCACTAAAAAAGAGAAGGTGTAAGTTTTGGATAAAATAAATTTCGTTGAAGATGCACCGGAAAATGAAATGCCAGCCTTCAACATTGAAAAATTGACTCAAAGAATGCCCGGCGGATTTTTTATCTATCGCGCTACCGGTGATGAAAAACTGCTTTATGCAAACGACGTGCTGATTGACATTTTCGGCTGTAAAACTTTGGACGAGTTCAAAGAGCTGACAAACTTTTCATTTCGCGGCATGGTTCACCCCGACGATTTGGACGCGGTTGAAGAATCTATCGCAGAACAAATTGCTACGGACGAACGCAATATCGATTACGTTGAATATCGAATCATTCGCAAGGACGGCTCCATAAGGTGGCTGGACGATTACGGCAGATTTGTTCACAGTCAAAAGTACGGCGAAATTTTTTACGTCTTTGTACGTGACATTACCGCGCAACACGACGCACGCGAAGAAAATGTACGTCGCGCAAAAGTCATTGAGGGTTTAAGTCGCGGCTTTGATTCAATCTATCTTTTAAATCTTGACAAAGGGACAATGCGCCCCTACAAGATGAAGACGGACTATTTCAAAGAGATTGTTCACGATTTAAATTTGGAAGGCGACGCCGTAAAGTGGGAGGAAGTTTTAACCGAGTACGCCAAGCGCTACGTTGTCGAACGGGACAAAAAATTTTTTCTCAAAGAAATTTCCGCTGAACACATTGAACGGCGCATACAAACCGATGATTCTTACACCTTCCATTACAGAGTTACTGAAAGTGAAGGCACCGTCACGCATATGGAAGTTTCAATCGTCAAAATTAAAGACGAGACTTTACAGCGCCACGTGATAATGAGTTACCGCGATATCACGGAACATATTGTCGGCGTCAGAAAAGAGCTGACGGAAAAACTTAACATTGAAATGGAGCTTGAACGCGAAAGGCACGCCAATGAAGTCAAGGCGTCTTTCCTTTCGTCCATGTCGCACGATATTCGCACGCCGATGAATGCGATTATGGGATTTACCGCGCTTGCACAACTTCACGTTTCCGAGCCGGAAGTTTTACAAAGTTATCTTGACAAACTCGACGAGGCCAGTCACCACTTGCTTGACTTGATTGATGACCTGCTTGAGATGAGCAAGATTGATTACGGTCGCACGGACATTAAATCTGAAGTCTGCGATTTACAGCGGCAGTTGCGCATTGTTGTCGATATGTTCAAGATTCAGGCGGAGGAAAAAGGTATTCACTTTGAAGAGGAAATAAAATTGCCGGAGCAAGAAGTTTACCTTGACCCGTTGCGTTTTCGCCGCGTGATGAGTAACCTTGTCAGCAACGCAATAAAATTTACGCCGAATGACGGCACGGTTAAGATTACGGCGCGGCAAGTTCGCGTTTCGGATTCCGGCTATGCACGCTATGAATTTTCGGTGATAGACAACGGCGCGGGTATGTCCGAAGAATTTATGCAAAGAATGTTTGATGCCTTTGAACGTGAAAGCACTTCGACGCAGACGGGCTATCTCGGCACCGGTTTGGGACTTACCATTACAAAAAAACTTTTGAACATTATGGGCGGTTCAATCAACGTTAAAAGCAAAAAAAATGAAGGCTCAACCTTCACAGTAAATTTGCCGCTTAAACTCGTACAAGAGACGACGAAAGAGTTTCCGGAAATAATTCGTGAGTTCAAGGCGCGCGGCAAGTACAGAATTTTGCTTGTTGAGGACATTGACGTTAATCGTATGCTTGCCGAAACGATTTTGTCAGAGAGCGGCTTTTTGGTAGAATCGGTGCCGGACGGTTGCGACGCCGTTGAGGCTATAAAAAATCGTCCCGCCGGTTATTACGACCTTGTGTTAATGGATATTCAAATGCCGGTTATGAACGGTTATGAGGCGACGCGCTCCATTCGTGCTTTAGGGCGTAAAGACACGGACGAATTGCCGATTATCGCGTTAAGCGCCAATGCACGCGACCAAGATAAAAAGATGAGTATGGAAAGCGGAATGGATTCGCACGTTGCAAAGCCTTTCGACATTGCGCACCTTATTTCTACCGTCAACGACCATATAACTAAGAAAGATTAGTGAGTAGTTAGTAGTTAGGGCGTGTTGATTAATTCAAGTTTAGATAAATTTTAAAGATTTTTTTAGGATTT
>JAFTEG010000058.1 GCA_017453765.1 Selenomonadaceae bacterium | reverse complement strand
GTACTCTTCAAGAGATTTTGTATGATAATGATTCATCGAGATTTTGTTTGTGCTTACGGGATAATTGCAGAAAAGCGGAACAGGCTCACCGTTTTCATTTACTGCATGACAGCCGTCAATGTAAATCGCGTAATGAGGATTCGGCAGGTACTTCACCTTTCGCGGATTGGCAACGGTGCTGACATGAGCGTTTCCGTCGTACATTGAAGGCATATGTTTAAAAGGCGGTGCCCAGTCAACTCTTGCACGCCGCGTAAATCTTTCCAACACGCCTTTTGTTAAATCGGCTTTCTTGTGGTGATTGGAGCCGTAATTATTTAAATTCGCGGCAAGTCCGGCAACATCAGGATTATCGCCCGCAACTTCGTCAAAAACTTCTGCTATTGTCGACTTACTTTTCGGAAATACAAATTCATCGCCGTCAATCCACGTCATGTAGCGGCAGAAAAATTTGTACCTTAACGCGTCGTTGTAAGCCTCGTACTGCCGCGCATATCCCGGAAAGAAAGTGTACGTGACAATCCCCGCGTCAATATACGGCTGTAAAACTTCTTTCAAGTTGTCGGGACTTTCATTGTCGTACAGAAAAAAATGGTCGACGCCTGCCAAAAGGTGGTAGTCAATCCACTCCTTCACGTACGGCGCCTCATTTTTTAAAATCGCTACAACGGCTAAATCGTAGACAAATAAATTTTTATCAACCATAAATTCAACCTCCAATCTCTACAAAAAATCTTTAATTGAAAAAATTTTTACACTGTGTTATTATAAAATAATTAAAAAATTTTAGCATATCAAGTACAAAATCGCAATTACGATTCTGCTTGATTAGCAAGAGGTGAATTGTTATGGTAACATTTTTAATCGCATTGGCGGCGCTTTTAATCGGCTTTTTTGTTTACGGAAAAATCATAGACAATTTTTTCAAGCCGACGGACGCGCCTACGCCTGCCGTGCGAAAAAATGACGGCGTTGACTTCGTGCCGTTGCCGACGTGGAAAGTATTTTTGATTCAGCTTTTAAATATCGCGGGACTCGGTCCTATCTTCGGCGCGTTGGCAGGAGCATTGTGGGGACCTTGCGTCTATTTTTGGATAGTAGGCGGAACGATTTTTGCCGGCGGCGTCCACGATTATTTATCGGGCATGATATCTCTGCGCGAAGACGGTAAAAGCTTGTCTGAAATTGTCGGCGAATACTTGGGCGAAAGAATTTTAATGGTAATGCGCATATTCCTCTTGGTGCTGTTGATTTTGGTCGGCACTGTGTTCACGGTTGGTCCTGCGGGACTTTTAAAAATGTTGACCGGCGTAAATCTCACAGTATTGTTGCTTATAATTTTGGCGTACTACTTCCTTGCAACGCTGTTGCCGATTGACGCATTGATAGGGCGTCTGTATCCGATATTCGGCATCTGCTTTATCATAATGGCGCTTGGCGTAATGGGCGGAATGCTTTTCAGTGCAAGCGCGAACATGCCTGAAATGGTATTGGCGAATTTGAATCCGAAAGGCGACGAATTACCGATATGGCCTTTAATGTTCATAACCGTAGCTTGCGGCGCGGTAAGCGGCTTTCACGCTACGCAATCACCGATGATGGCGCGTTGTCTTAAGAGTGAAAAACTTGCACGTCCTGTATTTTACGGCGCAATGGTCAGTGAAGGAATTATCGCGTTAATATGGGCGGCGGCAGGCATAACTTTCTTTCACGGTACCGGCGGACTCGGTGAAGCTCTTGCGGCTAACGGTCCCGGCGGCGTAGTTCACCAAATTACAATAGGCTTTATGGGCAGCGGCGTAGGTATGGTGCTTGCAATGATCGGCGTAATAGTTTGTCCGATAACTTCCGGCGATACTGCTTTACGCTCTGCACGTTTAATTCTTGCCGATTGGTTTAAAATGCCGCAGGATGCAATGAAAAATCGTCTTATGCTGGCATTGCCGCTGATAATTATTGCAGGCGTCATAACGCAAATGGACTTCAATGCACTTTGGCGCTACTTCGCGTGGGTCAATCAATCCATTGCTACGATTATGTTATGGACAGGCGCGGTTTACATGGTGCAGAAACTTGAAGGCAAGGCATTTTTCGCGGCTTTAATCCCTGCAGTTTTCATGACGGCTGTCACGGTTACATACATACTGCATGCGCCGGAAGGTCTGCAACTTCCCTTGACGCTTTCAACGTCCGTAGGCTTAGCCTGCGCGGCAATTTGCTTGATACAATTTTGGCGCAACCGTAATCAGTTCGGCATCTCGGCAGGACTTCATACACACTAAAAAAGCTAACTACTATTCCCTAATCCCTAATCCCTAACCACTAGGGGTTTTTTGTAAATTCAAATTCAAAAAAAATCGGCGCGGATGTACTTTGAGCTGCGTACGTCAACGTTAGATTTATCGTAACCTTGTGCGTACGTAAAAGTTTGAACTATCGAACGGCATGCGAGCTACATACGCGCCATGTTTCTTTTGTTACTTTTCTTTGCGCCAAAGAAAAGTAAATCCTAAAAAATTTTTACCAAGTTGGAATTTACCAACAGCCCCTAACCCCTAACACGGAGGACAATTTTTGTTAATCTTAGGCATAGAAACTTCGACGCGCGCGGCAGGCGTTGCACT
>JAFTEG010000057.1 GCA_017453765.1 Selenomonadaceae bacterium | reverse complement strand
AGTATCAAAAGAAAACATGTCCGCAGCATTCGCGTCACGCTCATGGTGCGGACGGGGCGCGCGTCCGTGCGCGCCTCTCCTACTGCGGCAGTTACGTAATTTGCAAAGTCTTTAAATTTGATTTACTCAACACCACCTAGCGATTAGCCTTTAGCTACCGGCTACGAGCTAAAATTTATTTTAAAGGGGGGCAGCCGCTACGTCTTTTCTACGATAAAGGCGGCGATTTATTATGACGTTAAAAATAATTCCGATAATTTTTGCGGGGATTCTGTCATTGCTAAATGTTCAGTTCAAACACGACGCGCCTTTTCAAAAAATAAATTTGGAAAGTCAAACTTCAATAGACGCGCAGAATTTAAAAGTTTCCGACGTGAAACTTGCCGCCTTAACCAATACTTCGACAAGCACTGAAAATTCATATTCAGTCAACGCGAGACCTATTGACGCGACGCCTGTCGAAACAGATATACGCACGGTTCGCCTTACGTGGAGCGCCGTACCTTATGCCGTACGCTACAGAATTTCCTACGCCGACCAAAATGTAATTTCGCCTACTACCGGCGTGGAAATTGGCATTAACGTTGCCGATGAAATTTTTAAAGTCACCGCGCTGAATTTTGACAATGAAGTTGTTGCGGAGGACGTGCCGATTTTGTCGACGGAGATTAATCCCAAGTCAGTCCGTACCACAAGTGAATTTGACAAGATGAGTTATCCGCCGCTTTACCTTGTCTATTCGTGGATACCGGCGAATGACGCCGCCTATTACGAAATTCGCTTGATTAAAGACGGCGAAGTTTTACGCCACTTTTTCACCGACATAAAAAATAAAAATGAGAACTTCGACTTTTACGACGACAACCCCGTTACCGAAAGCGGCGAATATTATTGGCAGGTACGCGGCTTTTCGGCAGATGACGTAGCGGTTACGGATTGGTCAGAAAAAAATGCAGGCAACAGTTTCACCGTGACTAAGCCGACGCATTTTGCCGCGATTGGTGACAGCATAACGCACGGCGGCTCGGTTACCGTGACTCCCGCGCAGGTTTTGTGTAACTGGGAAACGTACTGCTCATTCCCTGTGAAAAATTTGGGACGTAGCGGCGACACTACCGGACAAATTTTGGCACGATTCGACGAAGACGTTTTGGCATTTCAGCCGGAAGTTTTATTCATAATGGCGGGAGTAAATGATTTTCGTAGCGGCTATATCGGCAGTTACAGCACGGATAATTTGAATGAAATTTTGGAACGGTGCGAAGTTTACGGTATCAAGCCGGTTTTCATTACGCCGACGCCGTTAAATCCCGCGTTGATTAATAAAGTCAAGTCTGTCAGAATGCCGCCGAACGATTGGCGCGAACAGAGAAAATATATTTGCGATTGGATACGCAAGCAAAAATATTTTATCGACATTTCGGACGAAGTGACGGACGCGGAAGGCAACTTGCACGCTTATCTTACGACGGACGGACTTCACCCGAATGCAGAGGGCAAAAAAATTATCGGACGCGCGGTAGAAGATTGGATTATAGCGAATAGTAAGTAGGGAGTAGGGAAGAGGGAACAGATTTTCTCATCCCTCATCCCTAGTCCCTCATCCCTAACCCTTGACATAAATAAAACGGTATGCTAAACTGCACGGCGTTAAGTAGAAGCCCTAACTTCTCACCCGTCTAGTAACATT
>JAFTEG010000056.1 GCA_017453765.1 Selenomonadaceae bacterium | reverse complement strand
TCAAGGCGATTTAATAAATCAAAAAAGACGGCGCGGCTGTACCGTAGCTGTAAATTTTTGCGCCAAAGAAAAAGTAAGTTCAAAGCGCCAAAGAAAAGTAATTCGTGCGCCTAAAAAAATTCTTGCAAAAAAATTTTTCTGTGTTATAATCACAATCTATTGAGTTATCTTCCCTGCTCATTTAATTGAGCCAAAGTCCAAAGAGGAGGTGTACATTTTGAGGAAGTACGAAATTTTATTCATCATCAGACCGATTGACGAAGAAGCTACAAACGCCGTGATTGATAAGTTTTCAAAACTCATTGCGGCAAACGGCGGCACGATTGAAAAGGAAGATCGCTGGGGCAAAAAGCGTCTTGCTTACGAAATCAAAAAGGAAAGCGAAGGCTACTACGTTCTTTTCTACACCAAGTGCGAGCCGGCTTGCATCAATGAATGCGATCGCGTAATGAAAATTACCGACGAAGTTCTTAAGCATATGATTGTTCGCTCCGACGAGAAAGAGGCGTAATCATGAACAAGGTTTTTCTTACCGGTAACTTGACAAAAGATCCCGAAGTAAAGTATACGCCGAGCGGTAAAGCTGTATCCAGAATGGGAATTGCCGTAAGTCGTCGCTTTAAAAATGCTGAAACCGGTCAATCCGATGTAGATTTCTTTAACTTGACGGCATGGGAAAAAACGGCGGAATTTTGCGGACGCTATCTCAGAAAAGGTTCCCGCGTCTTGATTGAAGGCAGGTTGCAGACTTACACTTACACCGCTCAAGACGGCTCCAAACGTTCCGGCGTAGATATTACGGTTGAAAATATCGAATTTGCAGGCGCTAAACGCGATGGAGGAGATACCGGCGAAAGATATACGCCTAAACCTTCAGCGTCGCCTAGTAACGCCGTTAATTTTGACGATGACTTTTCCGGCGAAGAAATTTCCGATGACAGAGTTCCCTTCTGATTCCGTTGCACAAAGTTTTCTTTAAATTGAATGAGGTTTGAATTATGCGTAAAGAAAGAGGCAGACGCCCGCGCCGCAAGGTTTGCGCCTTCTGCGTGGATAAAGTCGAAAAAATTGATTATAAAGACGCGGCGAAACTTCGTCGCTTTACTACAGAGCGCGGCAAAATTCTTCCGCGTCGCATTTCCGGCAACTGCGCAAAGCATCAGCGTCAAGTGACGATCGCCATTAAGCGCGCGCGCAACATTGCACTTTTGCCGTTTACTGCAGACTAATTTAGAGCTTTTAACTTACAGCTTAGAGTTTTTAGATTTTTAAATGATACGAATTAAAATTTATTTGGTCAGTGAAATTTTCACCGACCATTTTTTTTAAGGTGAATTAATTGAACCGCGAAAAATTTTTACCCGCCATCACGCTTGCACTTTGTCTTCTTGCAACATTTCTTTTTGTAAATCTGATTTATGCGCCGATTAAAAGCGAAACTGCCGCCGCACAGTTGGAGTCACGCAGACTTCACGCAGTAGAAAAAAATTTGCAGGAATTTAAAAACCGTCACGGCGACATTGAAAAATTTTTGGCACTTACAGAAACGCGGCTTAAATCTGCGCGGGAACTTCTGCCGCTTGAAAATTCTCAAGACACCTTTGCCGCTGAAATTTATAAAACCGCAGAAAAAAATAAAGTCCTCGTCACTTCCGTGCAAATGGGCGAACTTGAACCGGTTGAAAGTGCTGAAGGTGTTGAAAATGTTCAAAGCGCTGAAGGTGAAGGCGATACAAAAATTTTGCGCCAATCGGTAAAAATTAAAGTCGAGGCGGATTATATTGCGACGTTGAATTTTCTGCGCGACATTTTAAACGGCGAAAGATTTACGGCGCTTGAAACCATCACGCTTGCGAGCGACAAAAATATTTTGACCGGTGACATTGAAATTTTAATTTTCAACCTTGCCGCGCCGAGTTAAAATCGTCGAAAGGTAATTCAACTTGTCAGCACGGTGTGCGCGAATGTCGTCAATAATTTTTTCGTCGTCCAGCCCGTACCTGCTGATAAGTACCGCGTTGTCAATCATACTTTCAGCGTCCAGCATGTCAACTACGTCGGCGAAATTTTTGTAGACTTTCATCAATACGGCGGAATCTGAAACTTTCAGCGCGTCGACAATTTTTTCTTTCGGCGCGGTGGCAGGAATAATCGTAATGATATCGTTGCCGTA
>JAFTEG010000055.1 GCA_017453765.1 Selenomonadaceae bacterium | reverse complement strand
TTTCAAAATTATTTCCGCCGCTGAAATTATTTCCATTAACTTCCGTAGCATTCGGCGCCATGTACGCGTAGGCATTGCCGCCGGGCGTGTTCAAGGTTACAAGCTTACCTCTCACGTCGCGCAGTATCAAAAGATTTGTATCATTACTGTTATTTTCCTTGATAACCAAATCATTCAGCGTGTCGGTCGTCCACGCGTCACCGATATATTTGGAATAATTTACCGAATCGCTTTCCTTGTAGTTGGTAATAACCGCGTCAGGCGTTGAGTAGCTGTAAGTTTGCGGTTGCGAATTATCGCCTACAAGCGGCGTGACGTCAAGGCTCTGTTTCGCCATAAACCTAAGCAACATATGTCCCGCAGGATAAGCGTACTTTGCGCCGGTGCCTTCTTCAAAATTTAAAGCCGCCTTCAACGTGTCGGAGTTGTTCACAAGCGTAATGACGTTTTCGCGCTGGTCGGAATTATAATCGTCGTCGCCTTCTACAATCTCGGCGATACCTTCGGTGAAAAATTGCGGCATATTATTTTTTAATGTACCCGTTGCATTCATTACGGCGTGAACCAATTCATGAGCAACAACGCGATCCAAGTAAATCGACTCCCCGCCGCCGTTGTAATCGGTATTACCGTTAGGGTCTGTAGGGCTCATCAAGCCGTAACCGTAAAGGTTAATCGTAAGGAAAATGTGGTCAGAAGGCAATCTGTCCTCGCGATTGCCATAAGTAATTGCCGACGCCCATTCAAACGCTTTACCCATAATAAATGCAATTTCAATCGTCTGACCGTTTAAGGCAAGTCCGAGTGAATCATAGTCGAGTTTTGCGCCTTCGGCAAGCCAGTAATTGTAAAGACCCCTAATCGCGGTAGTAATGCCGTTTTTCATCTGCCCGTACGTGGGAGATTTATTAGTTTTGGTTGTACCGTCATCCTTTTTTTCCGTAACTTCGTAGTAGCCGTTTGCGTCCACCGTGTTAAGGTCAAGTTGATATCTTGAGTCCTTAATGCGGGCTAAATTTTTTTCAGTGCCGTCTTTGTTGCCGTCGACAACGGTAGTAAAACTGTCAGGCCACTTTGCATAGAAAGTGAACGTGTTACCGTCACTGCCGGTATAAGTTATAGGCGTGGTTGAGCCGGGCTCCGGTAACGGCATAGTTGACAAATCTACGTTACCTTCAGGTACAATGTCCTGCGCATTTTTGAGGGTTGAGCCGCCTGCATTTGAACCGGTGATAGCGCCGGTGTCGACACTGTAATTACCTTCTGCGCCGAGTACCATGCCGGTAGCCTCTTGCAAGCGCGTATTCGTGTCGGGATAAGTTTGCGTATTCGACAGCGCACTTTGCAATTTGTCGACGACGTTTTCAAGCGAGCTGTACATAGTCACTTGCCTTACCGCGTTGTCAAGCGCAATGCGTCCTACCTGCGCCGTGCCTTCCTGCGAATAATTTTTCAGGACGCCCATAAAGTTTTTAATTGTTTCAACCGCTGTTGCCATTGAAAAACCTCCTTTAGTGAGTAGTGAGTAGTTAATAGTTAAAAGTTAATAGTTAATAGTT
>JAFTEG010000054.1 GCA_017453765.1 Selenomonadaceae bacterium | reverse complement strand
TTTTGGAGGCGTGAAATGATAAAAATTTTTGACGGCGCAATGGGTACAATGTTGCAGAAAGGCGGCTTGAAGGCGGGGGCTTGTCCGGAACTTATGAACGTGGAAAGTGCCGACGTTGTGAAAGAAATTCACCGCGCGTATATCGACGCCGGCGCTGACATTATCACTACAAACACTTTCGGCGCGTCGACGATTAAGCTGGCGCATTACGGCATTGAAAATCGTATGCGCGAATTGAACTTTGCCGCCGTCAAAATTGCAAAGGAAATTGCCGGCACAAAAATTAAAGTGGCGGGCGACATTGGACCGACGGGAAAATTTATTGCGCCGCTCGGTGATTTAGATTTTGAAGACGCGTACAAAATTTTTCGTGACCAGGCTCAAGCGCTTGCCGACGCCGGAGCGGATTATTTAATCATTGAAACTTGCATTGACATTCAAGAAATGCGCGCGGCACTTTTAGCGTGTCACGACGTTTGCAACCTGCCCGTTATCTGCCAACTTTCATACAGCGAAGGCGGGCGCACGGTAACCGGTACCGACGCGAAAACCGCCGCCGTGATTTTGGACGCAATGGGCGCGTCGATTATCGGCGTAAACTGTTCACTCGGTCCCGCGCAGTTAATTCCCGTTGTAAAAATTTTGGCTGAAAATTCTTCCGTGCCGATAAGCGTTCAACCTAATGCCGGTATGCCGTACCTTGAAAACGGCGTGACGAAATTTCCAATGGACGCTGAAACCTTTGGCAGTTACGGCGTGAAGTTAGTCGAGTCAGGTGCAACTTTTTTAGGCGGCTGTTGCGGCACTACGCCTTCTCATATTAAATCGCTTGCCGATAACGTGAAAAATTTACAAGTCGCTGAAAAAAATATTTCGCGCGATTCAATTCGTAATGCGCAAGGCGTAATGAGTAATGAAAATATTTCGCGCAGATTAACTCTTGCAAGCAGAAGTAAAACCGTGACGATTGATAAAACGTTGCCGACAGTTTTAATCGGCGAAAGAATCAATCCTACAGGCAGAAAAAAACTTGCCGCAGAAATTCGCGCAGGTTCCCTTCTCGGCGTTAAAAAAGACGCGGTTAATCAAGTCAAGGCGGGCGCGCAGATTTTAGATGTAAATATGGGCGTAGGCGGCATTGACCAAGCGGCGATGATGAAAAAGGCGGTACGTGAAATTGCGCAGATTACCGATGCTCCTCTTGCAATTGATACCGGCGACGAAAAGGCGTTGGAAGCGGCACTTAGAATTTTTCCGGGACGTGCGCTGATAAATTCAGTGAGCTATGAACCTGCGCGGCTTGAAAAATTTTTACCGCTTGCAAAAAAATACGGCGCGGCTGTCTTAGTGCTACCCGTCACTGAAAAAGGCGTACCCAAAACTGCACAAGAGCGCGTCGAGGTTGCGGAAAAAATTATAAACGCGGCGAAAGGCTACGGACTGCGTGACGGCGACTTCTTACTTGACGCGCTTGTAATGACAATTTCAGCTGACGCCGGTGCGTGTAACGAAGTTTTGACGACGCTTAAGCTGTACCGTGAAAAATTCGGCTACCCTTCGACAATGGGGCTTAGCAATATTTCATTCGGTCTGCCGAATCGTCCGCTGATTAACGCCACTTTCTTTGCAATGTCACTTGCCGCCGGTCTTGACGCGCCGATTATGAATCCCTACGATGAACTTATGCAAAATACTTTGAAGGCAAGCGCGGCGCTTATCGGTCACGACGCCAACGGATTGGCCTTCAGCAGGGAACAGGGACTAGGGAACAGGGAACAGAATTTACCGGCTAAAAGCTACACTCAACTGCCGATTATCGACGCAATAAAAATTTCTGTGATGACCGGTGCGAAAGACGAAGTTGCCGCGCAGATTAAGCAGGCGATTGACGAAGGACACGGCGCGAATGAAATTACCGAGCAGGCTTTAACTGCCGCAATGAATGAGTTGGGCGAAGACTTCGGCGCGGGAAAAATTTTTCTGCCGCAAGTTTTACTTTCTGCCGAGACGATGAAAATTGCCTTCGACGAGTTGAAAAAGATTTTGCCGAATCAAGACACGTCGACGCAGGGAACTTTTGTAATTGC
>JAFTEG010000053.1 GCA_017453765.1 Selenomonadaceae bacterium | reverse complement strand
GATATCTTTTCTAAGCTGTTCTTTTTCAAGAATCTCAATGATGTTCATAAAAAAATTTTCCTCCTTCTGCGCTCATGAAAAATTTCAGCGGAGCGTTGCAATAACTTTGGAAGTTTAGCACAATTACTTTTTGCCGTCAAGACGCTACTAACTACTATCGATCTATCGATCTAACATCTATCGATCTATCGATCTATCCACTATCGATCCAGCAACTATCGATCTAACTACTCCCAATTTGAATAGTGGACGCGGTACTTTGCATTTTCAGCGCGTTGAGCTTGACGCGCTTTTTCCTGCTGCAACTTAGCTTTTTCCGGCGGCAACTCGTGAACCTTACGCAACGTCTGCGCAATGCCTAAATCTTCCATAATCGCAAGACCTTCGCCCAAAACGTCTTTATATTCAAAAATGCGGTTTACAATTATGTCCTTATGTTCACCGGCAAAACTTTCAACAACGCCTTTGTACGTGGTGACGGCAATTTTTTGTGCCTGCTCATGCGTCAAGCCTAGTTTTAAGTAGGCGTCTATGAAAGTTTTCATTGAAAGGTAGGTACTGCAATTCTGCGCAAAAATAATTTCGTGAATCTTTTCAAATTCTTCCTCCGAATTAACCTCAAGCAGTTCGCCGAAACATTCAATTAAAAATTTTGCAACAGGCGCGGTGTCTTCCGGTGAAACACTGCCGCACCAATAACTGCCGATACTGTGACCGTTAGGCGCGGAAAAATTTATCGACAGACGCATTACGGGGTGGTCGGGAAAATATTTTTCAATCTGCGCGATTTTCAATCTCGGCGTCACTGAATTAATCAACGCGTCCGGCGGAACTTTGTCACGAATCAAATTTACAAGAGCGGGGATACCGTCCAAATCCGGCAAGTCCACTGCCAAAACTACTACCTTTGCCTTTGAAATGAAGGCGTGAAAATTTGTCGTGGCGCGAATTTGATACTTGTACGCTAACTCTTCGCAACGTTCTTTGTTTTTGCTTAAAATGTAAAAATCGTCGGGCGATTCGCCTTTGTGCCGTATCAAGGCGTTTAAAAAAAGTTCGGCAGTCAAGCCGGAACCTATGAAAACTTTGTTGAAACTTTCGTCTTTTAACATAATTGTCACCTCTTTTTAAATTTAAAACTGCGCGGCGTCATAAATTTTAATCTGCGCTGGTTTATGCAAATCGGTTTAATTCTTTCAGCGCAAATTTAATCAGTTGTTCGGTAGAAAAATTTTTCGGCGCGCGTTTGAATACGGCGGAAATTTCAGCCGCAGTGTAGCCCAGCGCCGACAGGGCGTCCTCTGCCTCGTCGAAGGCGTTGGAAGGAATCGGCGCGGGTTTAAAGTCATCTGCAGGCGATAAATTTTCTGCAACGGCTTTAACCTTGTCTTTGAGTTCAAGCAAAATTCTCTGCGCGGACTTTTTGCCAATGCCCGGCAGTTTTGTCAAAGTTGCCGAATCCTGCGCACTGACCGCCGCGAAAAATTCAGCCGGTGAAATTTTTGACACTACCGCCAACGCCGACTTCGTACCCAAGCCGCTGACTGTTAAAAGCAGTTCAAAAAATTCCAGCGTGTCACGACTTTTAAAGCCGTACAAATTTATTGCGTCTTCGCGTACCGCAGTATGAATGAAAAATTCTGCCGCCGCGTCGACTTGAAGATTTTGCCGCGTGAAAGCGTCCGTGAAAACCTTGTAGCCGACGCCGCCGACGTCGAGGATACATTCTTCGCCGTTCAAAAATTTTACCTTGCCGCTTAAATAACCTATCATCACGCCTCCAAAAAATTTCGCCGTACCAAACTGTTTGCCTCGTAAGCCGCGCCGATAGCTATTGCCAATGCGTCCGCCGCGTC
>JAFTEG010000052.1 GCA_017453765.1 Selenomonadaceae bacterium | reverse complement strand
GATTTTGAATCAATTAAAAAATTTGGCAGAAAAAACTTTACACGACGCCAGAATTAATTTCACCGACGTTACGACACTCGGCACGCCGCGCAGATTGGCTTTGCTTATAAAAAACGTTGCGGACAGTCAAGCCGACGTTGAAGAGGAAAAGCGCGGTCCTTCCGTGAAAATTGCCTTCGACGCAGAGGGTAAACCTTCAAAAGCGGCGATAGGTTTTGCACGCGGTCAAAAGGTCAACGCGGAAGATTTGGTGACACGTGACGGCTACGTTTACGCCGTAATTCATCAGCACGGTAAACCGACTGCAGAAATTTTACAGACGCTCCTGCCGAAAATTATTTGTGACTTAAGCTTTCCCAACAACATGCACTGGGGAAATCTCGACTTCAAATTTATTCGCCCGATTCGCTGGATTGTCGCACTTCTCGGCGCGGAGGTAATTCCTTTTGAAGTTGCCAACGTTAAAAGCGGCAACACGTCACGCGGTCACAGAGTTTTAAGCAACGGCGAATTTAAAATTGATACGGCTGACAGCTACGTTGACGCTTGCGAAAAGAATTTTGTAATCGTCGACCAAAATAAACGCCGTGACATGATAACCGCGCAGATTGAAAACGTTGCAAAGGAACGCGGCGGCATTGCGGAAATTACCGACGACCTTTTGGAAGAAGTGCTGTACCTTGTCGAGTATCCTACCGCGCTGTCCGGCAACTTTGAAACGAAGTACTTAGCCCTGCCGCCTGAAGCCGTAATAACGCCTATGCGCGACCATCAGCGCTACTTCCCTGTTAAGGATTCGGAAGGTAAACTTATGCCGATTTTCATAACCGTACGCAACGGCGGCAAAGATTATCTTGACATTGTTCAGCACGGCAATGAAAGAGTTTTAAAGGCACGCCTTGAAGACGCGCAGTTCTTCTTCAACGAGGACAGAAGAAAGACGCTTGAACAGCACAGAGACAAACTGAAAACCGTCGTGTTTCAAGAGTCACTGGGTTCAATGTACCAAAAGACCGAGCGCCTTATTAAACTTTGCGAAAAAATTTCTGACATGCTGGGCGAAAAAATTTCAGCGGACGACAGAAAAAATACCCTGCGTGCGGCGGAACTTTCAAAGGCGGATTTAGTCACCGGCATGGTTACCGAGTTCACCGAGTTGCAGGGCGTAATGGGCAGAGAGTACGCGAAACTTGACGGCGAAAATGACGAAGTTGCGACGGCGATTGACGAACACTATATGCCGCGTTTTGCAGGTGACGCGCAACCTAAAACTACGGCGGGAAAAATTTTAAGCCTTGCAGATAAAATTGATAACATTGTAGCGACATTCAGCAGAGGTTTGGTTCCTACCGGTTCACAAGACCCCTTCGCTCTGCGCCGCCAAGCATTGGGCATTGTAAATCTTTTGACAGAGGCGGACTGGTTCATTTCATTGAGTGAAATTGTTGAAAAGGCAATGGAGCTTTTGAAAGTTACGGACGCAGTTGGGCGTGAAAAGATTCAAAAAGACTTCGCGGAATTTATGAAACTGCGCGTAAAAAATTACCTTGATACGACGCGCTACGACGTTGTAGACGCGGTTATAGGCGACGTTGACGATATTTGTGCCGTGACACTGAAAGCGGCGGCTGTAGAGCAGTTTTTGAAGGTTCCTGACGCCGTTAAAAATATTCAATCCTTTGTACGTGTTGCCAATATCGCGCGTAAAACCGATTCGGCGAAGATTAACACCGAGCTTATGACGCTTGACGCGGAGCAGGTTTTGTATCGCGCGTACGAGGCGGTTAAAGTCGGTGCAGATGAACTTATTGCGAAGAAAGATTTTATCGGCGCGTTGGACATTTTGAAAAAACTTTCGGCGCCGATTGACGGCTACTTTGATTCGGTTATGGTAATGGATGAGAATTTGGACGTACGTGCGAACAGGCTGGCGCTTTTGAAGGCGGTTGACGATTTGCTTTCAAAAATTGCTGACTTCAAAGCGATAGTGAGTTAGATCGATGGATCGATGGATCGATAGATCGATAGTGACTGGATCGATAGTGACTGGATCGATAGTAGAATGGCGATGATTTAATGTTTAGAGAAATGCGCCGCGCCAAATGCGAACTTGAACGCGACACGGCGGAAAAAATTCTGCGCGAAGGCTTGTACGGAATTTTGGCAGTTGCCGGCGACGAAGGTTACCCCTACGCCGTACCGATTAATTATGCCTACGCAGACGGCAAAATTTATTTTCACAGCGCCAAGACCGGACATAAAATAGACGCGATTAAAAATAATCCTAAGGCGTCTTTCTGCGTTGTTGGACAGCACGAAGTTGTTTCGCAAGAATTTACAAGCTACTACACAAGCGTTATCGCCTTCGGTAAAATGAAAATCGTTGAAGATAACGCCGACCCCGACAAGGTTTTGGGACTTAATCTGCTGGCGGAGAAATATTCACCTGCCGAAAGTAATGAACACCGCGACAAAGAGATTTACGGCAAGTTAAACGCGCTTGTGGTACCGGTGCTTGAGATTGAGCATTTGACCGGTAAGGCGGCACGTGAAATTATTCGACGCGGCGACATAAAGTAAAAATATTTTTTGACAATCAAAAAGAGCCGGTACCTTAGACAAGGTATCGACTCTTCTTTTTATGTCGTAATTAGCAACTATCGATCTAGCAACTATCGATCTATCGATCTAGCAACTATCGATCTATTTAATTCCTGCGCCGTCAAGAGCACTGCGAACAGATTTAGCCGCCGCATGCATCTTTTCAAGTTCGTCATCGGTGAGGTGAACTTCAAATACACGCATAAGACCATCAGCGCAAATCATACGCGGCATGGAAAGAGCAACGTCGGTAATGCCGTATTCGCCGTTCATGACAGCCGAGCAAGGCAGAATGGTATGTTCATCGTAGAGAATGGATTTTACGAAACGAACAGCCGCCATTGCAACGCCGGTATTGGTGTAGCCTTTGCGGTTGATAACGTCGTAGGCAACCTGAATGAGTTCTTGCTCAACAGCTTTTTTGTCGAGAGGTTCGGTGTGACGGAAATATTCGTCGAGTTTTTCAAGCGGGAAGCCTGCGCAACCTGTGGTTGACCAAGCGACAAATGCAGCGTTGCCGTGTTCGCCGAGAACGTAGCCGTTGATATTCTTCGGGTCGACTTCGTATTTGTTGGCGAGAATGCGACGGAAGCGATAAGTTTCAAGCATGGTGCCCGTGCCCATGATCAAGTTGGTCGGATAGCCGATTTCTTGAGCAATTTTGGTGATAACATAAGTGGCAACGTCAAGCGGGTTGGTGATGAGGATGATGACGGCCTCTTTGGTATGTTCGGCGATTGCGCGGAAGACCGAGTTCATGATTTTTGCGTTAGTGCCGGCGAGTTTAAGACGGTCGGGAGTTTCGCCGGGACGAATCGACGGACCTGCGCAGATAATGACGATGTTGGCACCTTTGCAGACGCTGTAGTCACTCGTGGCGCGGAATTTGATATTGGTGCTGTAGACGCAAGCGGTTGCGTGGCTGGAGTCGGTAGCTTCGCCCCATGCCTTGTCCTGATTAAGATCGATT
>JAFTEG010000051.1 GCA_017453765.1 Selenomonadaceae bacterium | reverse complement strand
TGAATTACAGTGCCCACTGACTCGCGGCGTAACGCTTAAACCGGCGAAGTGATAGACGTGGACGCACTTAATGCCGCTATGTTTCTTTTGTTACTTTTCTTTGCGCCAAAGAAAAGTAAATCCTAAAAAATTTAAAAATATTTAAACCTTGAATTAGTCAACACGCCCTAACTACTAACTACTTGTAAAATTTTTGCGTTTTTGATATACTTCCTTGAATATTATGCGCCGTGTCCTTAAAGACGGTACGTTTTTAATTTAAGATTTTCTGTAGTAAAAAGCAAAGGTGAAGTCATTGATTACCGAATTGATGATCGTGCTGATAGCGGTCGGTGCGGGAATAATTTTTATAGTTTGGATAAATTCAAGGAAGAGACGCAATAACGAACTGGATCAGCAGGAGATAGAAGATTCGACAAATAAATTTAAACAGGATTTGGAAAATACCGCGAACGAAATTATAGGGCGTATGCAGGAGCAGGCGTCTAACCTTGAAAATCTTTTGGATCATTCCGAAAGAAACCGTACGCAACTTGAAGGGCGCGTATCCGAACTGAAAAAACTTTTAAAGCGCAGTGAAGGTCAATCCACCGAAATTAAAGACCTGCTGGCACGGTTAGATGACGCGGTAGATGACATAAGCGTAATGCAACAGCAAATGGATTTGGTTGAACAAAAAATAAATGCGGCGATAAATATGCCGATGCAACAAATGCCGCAGATGATACCGCCGCCGCTTATGAACACAATGATGCAGTCACAACCCGCCTTGCAACAAGCTATGGCACGTCAACAAATGCCGCCGCAACCTTTGAACCCGCGACAAAGTACGCTCGTGCCGTCCATAATGCTGAAAACGCCGCAAGCCGTAAAAGCAAGCGCACCGCAAATGCCGCAGGTACCTTCACCGGAAGCGTCCGAAGAATTTGCAAAAGTTTTGGCGCAGTCAATGGGCGCCGGTGTACGTCCGCCCATGCCGCCGCAACCCGCTCAAAGTTCAGTACACCTTTCACAAAAAACAAATCGGCAAGTGCGCATGGTAAATTCTCCGCCCGTGCAAGTCGGTGCAACCCCTCAGCCTGCCGCGCAGTCCGGCTCGACATTGAGTTCACTTGAAAGACGCTCAAGACTTTTGGCGGAAAGATTATCGGCAATGAAAAGCGGTAACGCTCCCGCAACGCCTACACCCACTGCAAGCGTTCAACCTACCGGCAAACCGATTCAAACCGGCATTTCTACCGCGCAGTCTACCGACGTACGCCGCGCCGCGCTTGACGCGATAAGCCGCGCTACCGATAATCGCAACGCTACAAAAACCGATTCGCAATCTGAAAATAAAAATCCAGCCGGTACTTATTCGCCGCCGCGTAAAACCCCGCAACCTGCCGCCGCTACCGCTCAAACTTCCGCGCAGAGTCAGCAAAACGAAACGGCTATTATTAAGAGTATGTTGCTTGCCGGTATGACGGTTGACGAAATTGCGCGTGAAACCGGTATTGGTCGCGGCGCCATTGAACTCGTGCAACAGATTATGCGTCTGCAACTCGGCAGGAAGTAGGATTAAGGATTTAGGATTAGGATTTAGGATTTAGAATTAAGGATTAAAAGAGTCGGCGCGGATGTACCGTAGCTGCGTACGTCAATGCCGGAATTATTATAAACTCGTGCGGACTTAAAAGTTTAAATCACGAAAAAGTTCGCGTACTACATACGCGCCATGTTTTCTTTGCTACTTTCTTTTGCGCCAAAAGACAGTAGGTTAAAAACAAAAAATTTTTTTCAAAGTTGAATTAGTCAACACGCCATAACTACCAGCTAACACGGAGAAACTATATGAATTTAGACGGCTTTTCAATGCGTCCGTTGACTTTGGAGCTTAATCGCTTGCTTGTCGGCGGGCGCATTGACAAAATTACTCAACATAACAAAGTTGCTTTTACATTCACCATTCGGCAACCCGGCGAAACTTACAAGCTGAAAATTTCCGTCGCGCCGCAAAATCCCTCTGTCTACGTCGTGAAAAATTCTCTTGAAAATTTACCCGAACCGCCAACTTTTTGCATGGTGCTTAGAAAAAATCTTGAAAACGGTCGCATTGTTGACATTCGGCAACATGAACTTGACCGCATTATTTTTATTGACGTCGACACGATAGGCGCAGGCGGTATGATTCAAACGCTCACCCTTGCAATAGAGTTAATCGGCAAGTACAGCAACATTATCTTAGTCAGCGAAGATAAAATCATCGACGCGCTGAAAAAGGTCGGTACCAATTCAAGCCGCGTTCGCACGGTTTTGCCGAATCAAATTTACCAACTTCCTCCCGCGCAGAATAAGCTTGACATTTTCAGTGCGAATCTCGACGAAGTCACAAAAAATTTGCCTGCCGATAAAACCATTATGAATTTTTTTCAAGGCTTCGGTCCGCAAACCACGCAGGAAATTATTTTTCAAGCTGACTCAATCGGTTTAAAAAATGCGCTTGAAAAAATTTTACAAAACATAAAAAAGCCCACGCCTTGCTTAGTTGAGGACGCGGGTAAAATTTTGGCAATTTCAGCGTTGGATTTAAATTATCTTCGCGGCAATAAAAAAACTTTCGCAACGCTTTCCGAAATGTTGGAAGTTGCCGACGATATCGCGGGAAGTTACACGCCGCCGGACAAAGAGCGATTTTTAAAACTCGTTCACAATGAATTGAAACGCGCCACGAATAAAATTTCCGTGCTGGAAAATGAACTTGCCGCCGCCGATAATGCCGACGATTGGCGAATCTGCGCGGATAACCTTTCAACCTACCGCTACCAGCTCAAAGATCATGCCGACGACGAAATTACCGTTGCAAATATCTACAGTGAGACCGGCGAAGAAATTACAATTCCGCTTGACCGCAAAATTACGATTAATGCCAACGTCCAAGCCTTTTATAAAAAGTACGACAAGCTTAAACGCTCCGCCCACCACATCATTGAACAGATTGACAAATGTCGCGCAGAAATTTCGTACCTTGAAAGCGTCGAACATTCCTTAATGTCCAGTGACACGCTTGCCGACATTGACGAAGTTCGCGCAGAATTGACGGCGGGCGGTTACTTGAAAGGTGAACGCAAAAAAACGGCGTCAAGCAAAAAGCCTGAGCCGTTCAAATTCACTGCACCGGACGGTACCGAAATTTTAATCGGTAAAAATAACGCGCAGAATGACAGATTGACTTTCAAAATTGCCGAGCCTGCCGATATGTGGTTGCATACAAAGGAAATTACCGGTTCCCACGTCATAATACGCTGTAACGGCATTGAGCCGAGTGAAGAAACTTTGCTTTACGCCGCGCGGCTTGCCGTGAAATTTTCTAAGGCGGCGGGTTCATCAAAAGTCCCCGTCGACTACACCCAATGCAAATTTGTAAAAAAACCTTCCGGCGCCAAACCAGGCTTTGTCATCTTCACCAATCAGAAAACTGTTTACGTCAACGACGATTTACTTTAAGCGGCACTGTTATAGTCAAAAATAAAAATTTTACTTGAGATTTTCTCAACATTATCAAGTAATTTTTCAATCTTTTCAATCACCGACGCGGAAAATAAAATTTCTCCGCATTGTTCACATTTTTTACAAGGTACATTCTCAATAATCACGTAACCTGTTTTCAACGTTGCAAAATATGTTTCTAAACCGTCATTCAGCATTCCGGATTTACAAATTAAACATTTCATTTTTTATCTCCTAGTTTTAAAATCTTCACTCCATTTATCGGAATCAGGAAAATAGGCTGTAATTATTCTGCTTGAATTTCCTTCATCGCTCAAAACTGCGTGAATAATTTCTCCCAAAACAGTTCTTCCCAAAATTAGACAACTTGGATATGGATAATCTTCGGGATATTGTTCAATAATTTCGCCAGAATTTACGGCATTGCGAATATCTGAAATTCTTATTCCGCGTTGCCGAAATCTTTCTGCCGCGTGTGCAGTTACAAATACGGTATCTTCTAAAAAATATTTTTGTAAATTCTCAATTTCTATCAAAAAAATTCCCTCCACTACAATTCCTTCCCTATTTCATCGGACAATTAAAAATTCCTTCCCTACGGCCCTTGACGCAGGGATTTTTTTTATTTTGCATTTGTGGTAAAATTACGCAAAAAAATTTTTGAAGAGGTAAATTTTAATGATTAACATTGCAGTACTCGGCACGGGCAAAATTATTCCCGAAGCCATTGAAGCCATTCAAAAATCGAAAAAATTTCACGTCGCCGTAATTTGGGCGCGCCCGCACAGCCGTGACAAAGCTCAAGCCCTTGCCGAACAATTTAACGTCGAAAAAATCAGCACCGACTTTGACGAAGTTTTAAACGACGACAAAATTTCTTTCGTCTACATCGGTCTTGTCAACAGCGTTCACTTTGAATACGCTAAAAAATGTCTTGACGCCGGCAAAAATGTCATCGTCGAAAAACCTTTCACCGTGACGTTTGCTGAGGCTGAAGAACTTGCCAAACTTGCCGTTGCAAAAAATCTGTACATATTCGAGGCAGTGACCAATTTGCATACGCCGAATTTTTACGCCGTGCAAGACGCGCTGGATAAAATCGGCGAAATTAAATTCGTGCAAGCTAACTACTCGCAGTACTCAAGCCGCTACGACGCCTACAAAGCAGGTGAAGTTGCTCCCGCATTCAACCCCGAAATGTACGGCGGCACTCTGCGCGATTTAAACGTCTACAACATTAACCTTGTCACGAAACTTTTCGGTCTCCCGCGCAGATTGAACTTTACTGCCAATCGCGGCTTTAACGGCGTCGACACGTCCGGCATTTTGGTTTTGGTCTACGAAAAAT
>JAFTEG010000005.1 GCA_017453765.1 Selenomonadaceae bacterium | reverse complement strand
GGCGGGGCTTGACGTGGAAAAAGTTTATTCCGCCATTTCTACCGGCGCCGCGTCAAGTTTTCAAATGTCCGGCGTTGCGCGTCAAGGTCTCGACGGCAATTTCAAGCCCGGCTTTATGCTTAAACACTTGGGCAAGGATTTGGCTATCGGCACTGAAACGGCTACAAGCTACGGCGCGACGCTACCGGTACTTGCTATGGTTCTGCACGAAGTCAAGAAAATGGAAGAGTCCGGTTTCGGTACCGACGGCACGCCAGCTTTATTAAAATACTACGACGTAGTTTGAACAAACTTTTCTTTTGGCGCAAAAGAAAAGTACGCAAAAGAAAACATGTCCGACCAAAAGTCGCGTCCGGCGACTTGGTCGGACGGGGCGCGCGTCCGTGCGCGCCCCCTTTATTTTAAATGCTATGGTTACTGGTTGGCGTCATTTTGATTTTCGGCATTTTCAGCGGCGGCAAGGGCGGCGGCTTCGCGTTCGGCTCTTTTCTTTGCTTCTCTTGCACGAGCTATTTCGCGCAGTTTGGCTTTTGTCTCTTCGCTATGGTGCTTGCCGTAAAAAGGATTTTTTTCGCCTGTACGTGATTCCGAAAGTTTATCGCGGGTTTCATCGCTGGGATGTTTGCCAATATGCGCCTGACGGTTTTTTTCGCGTGTTTCGTCGCTTACTTTCCTGCCACGCATTTTGGCTATTGATTCGGGTTTGTGCTTTTTACCTTTGTTCCACGCGGTCTTGCCTTTATTACCTTTGCTGATTTTAGCTTTTGTGGAGTCTGAAAGCGATTTTCCATAATTGGGATTGTTTTCACCCTTCATTTTTTCAGACTGTTGCGGGCGCTTTCTACCGGTCAACTTTTTACGAATTTTTTTCTTAGCTGTAGGCGTGCAGGGAATACCTCTGTTCCAAGCCGGCTTTCCAAAATTCGGATTTTTTTCACCACTTCTTGATTTGGAAATGTTCGCTCTGTGTTCTGCGGTAAAAGGCTTTCTCTTTGTGCCGCTAAGTGCTTTACTGATTTTTTTACAAGTGGCTTTAGAGTGCTGAAAATGTTTTATCCCGCCTATTGTTAAGTTATAGCCGTTCGGATAAACGCTGTTGAAAAAAGCTACCCAGTACTGCTCACGAGCGGTGATATTATCGGCGGGGACGCAATTTTCTACGACCCACCAGTCACAGTGTTGCCAACCAATCTTTTGCAATTCGCGATCAACGAACTGTTGGTTACGAATTTGATGTTGACGAATGCGTCTCGTTACCTTTTGGCGCGTGACGCCGACGTAGTATTTTTCGGTGACGCTACACCATATCACATATACGCAGAATGTCGGCGAAGTGTCCGATTGACATTCAGGCGTTTTTTTGATATCATTATTCATGAAAATTCTCCCTTCTTTGATGGTTTATTTGTTCAAGTAAACATTTTAGCAGGGAGCTATATTTTTTGCAAGCGCTTAAGTTTGCAAGCACTTAAAAAATTTTGTTAGAAATTTTTTTACAAGGTATTGACAAAATTTGTAAGGAGATGTAGTATCACAGTGTTTGATGAATGGAAAAAATTCCTCAGTAGAGGCAATTTTATAGACCTCGCAACAGGGATGGTTATCGGCGCGGCTTTTTCTAAGATAGTTAGCTCCTTTACGGCAGATATCCTCATGCCACCGCTCGGGCTTTTGATTGGCAAAATTGACTTCTCGAATCTCTTCATTTCGCTCACGGGTGAAAGTTACAGTTCATTGGCAGCGGCAAAAGAGGCAGGTGCACCGGTTATAGCCTATGGCGCATTTTTAAATGTTTGTTTGGACTTTGTAATTGTTGCAACCGCAATTTTTATTTTAATCAAGCAAATAAACAGATTCATGCCGGCACCGCCGCCCCCTGCACCGGATCCGCGTAAATGCCCGTACTGCAAAGAGACAGTGGCAGACGACGCGACGAAGTGTCCGCATTGCGCGAGTGATATTTCGGCAAGCGTAGTAAGTAAGTGAATAAATCAACGTTAAATATAAAATAAAAATTTCAGTGATTGAATGTTTAATCTTCGGTCACTGATTTTTTTATTTACATTTTTTTTTCATACTGATATAATTTCAGAAAAAAATGGAGGTAGAAGATTTATGATAAAGAAAACATTAATGGCGTTGGCAATGGCGATAATTTTTTCCTGCAGTCAGGCGATGGCGGCGGGCGTTGTGCAGGTGTATGACGGCGACGAAAAGACTTTTGTAGCGGAATTCAACGCGGTGGCGGCGGAATTGCAAATGTTCACGTTTGAAACGACGCCTTCAAAATTAAAAAACCAAAATACGACTTCGGAGCTGTACATAGCGCGGGCGGTACCGGCGGACGTAAAAACGGCGGTAGTGTTTGTGAAGGACAACACGGCGTCGGTAGCGAAAATTATTATAAGTTCAGACAAGCCGGAAAATACGCTGAAGGTACGCAACGTGGCATTGGCACTGATTGGCGTGAATGACGAAGAATTTAAAGCGCTGAAAACGAATCAGTACGTATGGTGCGAGGCGGCAAAACGCTATATCAACATTGAACTTGAAAAGACAGATGACGCGTACAATTTGGTAATAGGCGCGTTTTCCGAGAAACCTTCTAATTAGATCGATGGATCTATAGATCGATGGATCGATAGTGCTGAAAATATGAAAATCAAAATTTTAATCGCCGCTTGTGTAATCTTAGTCGGCGGTTTTTTCGGTTATAGGTACTACACAGACACAGTTGCCGAAGAGACAACGAAGACTTATGAAACTGAAAAAGTCAGGCGAATGGACTTAACAAAAACCGTATCGGCGACGGGGACGATACAGCCGCGTGAAAGCGTGGAAGTCAGCAGTAAAGTCACTGCGCGCGTGAAGGAAATTCCGGTGCAGGAAAATGACACGGTACGAGCCGGTCAAGTTGTAGCAATATTGGAAGGCAAAGACTACGACGCGAGATTGGATCAAGCGCAATTCACATTGACAAATGCGTCACAAAAATTGGCGCGAACAAAACGGCTTTATGAAATCGGCGCGAAGTCATTGGAAGAATATCAAGACGCGCAATATAATTATGACAAGGCGAAAACCGATTTGGAAGTTGCGCAGTCTGAAGTAAATGACATGATAATAACGGCGCCGATTGACGGCGTGGTAGTAGGGGAGCCGTTGACGCCGGGCAGTATGGCGGTGCAGGGTTCAAACAATCCCACCGTAATTTTGCGCATTGCCGATTTAAGCGAAAAGCTTGTAAAGGCGAAAGTTGACGAGACGGACATAGGCAGTATAAGAGTCGGCGAGCGTGCTACTTTTACCGTTGACGCATATCCGAATGAAACTTTTGACGCGCAGGTTACAAAAATTTCGCAGACCGATACTTCAAATTCGTGGAATATAAATTCTTCGTCGAGTTCTTCAAGCTCCTCATCATCAAACGCCGTAATTTATTACTACGTGACATTTCAAGCGCCCGACCCTAAAAACTTGTTACTGCCTGCCATGACTGCGCGGCTTGACATAATAGTAGGGCAGGTGCGAAATGCCTTGTGCGTACCGATAGCCGCGATTAAAACTGACGGCAAGGGTTCCTACGTCGAGCGCGTGACTACGGACGAACAGGGCAAGCAGGACGCCGAAAAAGTTTACATTACAATTGGGCTTTACGGTGAAGATTATGTCGAAGTTAAGAGCGGCACTTTGAATGCAGGTGACGACATTTCAACGACGTACGAAGCTCAACAGTCAGCGCCGAGACAAAGTGGCGGCGGACGGCGCGGACCTTTCGGCTTTTAAAAAATTTGGAAGTGACTTAAATTTAGGGGGTGAATTAATTTGAGTGACGTTACGCAGGCAGATATGGAACTTGTCACAAATGCGCTGACAGATTTTTTTAACCATGCAAGTCAGATAAAAAATTTTAATCTTGCGGACTTTAAAAACTTCATGGAAAAAATTTTTAAGCAGGCGGGTTACCGCGAATTATCGGACGACGTGCGGAATAACATTTTAATCATGCACGACTACGCGGTAGGAGATTTTATTTTGATAACCGGCGTGATTCGTGAAATTCGGCGGCTTTATCCCTACGCGCACATAACGCTGATGGTTCACCCGCGCTCTCTTTCAATGGCTGAATGCTGTCCCTACGTCGACGAGGTAATTTTGTACGACGCCAAGTACACTGACAGAAATAATATCGCGCAGTTTTATCAGCCTGCCGTTGAATCTGCGCGGGAACTTTTGACGCGGCGCATTGACGTCTGTTACGCTTTTACAAATTACGCGGACTCGGCATTTCTCATGTACATAAGCGGCGCGAAAACCAGAATCGTGCGGCAATTTCCAAAGTCAAGCGACGTTTACGACGCCTACGCGCAGTTTTCAAATATCGTCATACCGTTGAGCTTTGTGCATAACGCCGATTGCTTTATGTTTTTCGTGGAATGTATCCTGCACGCCCGCGTTTTTAACCGTGAACTTGAGGCGTGGTTTACGCCGTACGATTTAAACGTTGCAAAAAAATTTTTAACTCTTACCCCCCCCCTTCCGCTCTACGCCTTGTGTATGGGTTCAACGTCACTTAGGCGACACTACCCGCCGGAAAAATACGCGGCGCTTGTCGAAATGATTTTGGCGGAAGAAAATGTGAACTTCGTAATTTTAGGCGGGCGGGACGATTTAAAATCTGCAAAAATTTTTAAAAAGGCGTTGCCAAAAAATTACGGCGGCAGTATCATTGACTTGACGGACAAGTTGACGTACAGACAGAGCGCGGCGCTTTTAAGTCTTTGTGACGTTTATATCGGCAATGACACGGGCGTAATGCATGCGGCGGCGGCGGTGAAGTGTCCGGTACTTACGCCGAATTGTTGCGGCGCCGATTTACCGCATCAAGAATTGCGAATAGTGCAAGGTTGCAGTCCCTACCGCGTGCCGAGTGTCATTGTTCAACCTGCGCGGGCATTGCCGGAATGTGACGCCGAAAAGCCTTATGATACTTTCGGCTGTCGTGCAAAAGTTCCGCACTGCATTACGCAGATTGAGCCGCAGACGCTTTTCAAAGGCTATCAACTTTTGAAAGAGCGCTTTACACAAAATTTAATGGAGCCGCTTTATATTTACTGAAATGTTTAAAACTTACAAAGGAGTGAGGAGTGAAGAGTGAGGAGTTAGAATTTAGAAGTTAGAAAGGAGTTTGCTTATGAGTCATCAAAATGAAATTACCGCAGAAGAGGCACTGGCACGTCTTAAAGAAGGCAACGCGAAATTTTTACAGGCGCAAACTTCAATAGGTGACGTATCGCCGCAAATTCGCGAAAGGACGGCTAAAGAAGGTCAATTCCCCTACGCATTGGTGCTTACTTGCTCGGATTCGCGCGTAATTCCGGAAAGCATTTTTTCTACCGGCATAGGTGAACTGTTCGTTGTTCGCGTTGCAGGTTACGTTGCCGACAAAACGCAACTCGGCAGTATCGTCTACGCCGTCGAACATCTTCATACGCCGCTGGTTTTGGTACTCGGTCACACGAATTGCGGCGCGGTTGGTACGGCGTTGTATTCTCACAAAGTTGACGGTCATTTAACCACGATAATCAATCTGATAAAAAAGGCTATCGGCGATGAAAAGGATTACGACAAAGCCGTAGTGCTGAATGTGGAGTTTACGTGCAACGCTATAAAAAATGGAAATATTCCTGCCAAAGTTGTCGGCGCCGTTTATCACATTGACAGCGGCAAAGTGGAGTTTTTGGAGAATTAAGGATTAAGAATTAAGAATGCAGATAGTATCAAAGCTAACAGATACTAGAGTCTGTTTGTAAATTCAAATTAAAAAGTTGCAAATTACGTAACCTCCGCAGTAGGAGAGGCGCGCACGGACGCGCGCCCGTCCGCGCAAATCGCCGGACGCGATTTCAGCGGACATGTTTCTTTTGTTACTTTTCTTTGCGCCAAAGAAAAGTAAATTTAAAAAATCCTAAAAACTTATAAAAAGTTTAATTAGTCAACACGCCCTAGCTAAAAGCTAAAAGGAATTGTTATGAACACGGATATTAAAGACAAACTTGCCGCCGAATTTACAGCGGCTAATTTTTTTGAAAAAATTCCCGCCGAATTGCACGGTTTCACGCTGAAAAAAATTCTTGCCGACAACAGCAAAAAAATTCTTACTGATGACGGTGAAAAAATCCTTGAAGATGGCGACAAATTCATTTACTTCACCTACGAAAACATTTCGACGCACCGCAGTTTCACGGCGTACTTTCACGCGGAGACTATGGAATATAAAGCGCGGGTTAAAATCGGTCTCACGGAATTTTGCTTGACAAATTTTTTCACCGATAACTTTGAACGCTTTATTCAAAACCTTAACGCCGAAATGTCCGACGCGCTGAAAAATCTTGCCGAGCCTGCCGACGCCGAATCGGATATTTTAATTGCCGACAAAAAATTTTCAGCGTGGAGTTACGGTCAATCCCTGCCGCAAAGTATCGGCGACTTTGAACTTTTCATAACGCCGAAAAATCCCGTGAAAATTACCAACGGCTCATACATTATCATAAACTACGGCAACTTTGAAAAAAATTGCGACTTCAGCATTGTTTACAACGTCTACAAAGATAATTTTTCCGGCGAATCGCAAGTCGGCGGCGTCAATCACCCCAGCTACATTTTCGACGCGAAGGATTTAAAGATGCTTGAAATTATCTTGCAACAAAATTTGGAAAAGACACTTAATAATTTAAATTCCAGTGTAATTTCATAAAAATTTTCACATATGCCGTGCAGGAAGTTTAACGCTAAAAATCGAATAAATTTTTCCTATTATCAATGGTGTATATTTTTTACACGGAAGGAAGAAGGGTGGATTTTTTGTGGACAACAAAACTTCTATGAAGAGTCAATTTTTGCTGATGATGATTGGGTCTTCGTTAATCACAATGCTTTTTGTAGGCGGCGTATTCATTAGAAATATGATGATCGGCGCGGAGGAGCAGGTTGCAGAAGTACGCGCGACATTAATGGCGGACGTGGAATTACAACTTCGTACGCAGACACAGACGGCAATCAGTTTAATTGATTCGATTTATAAACGTCAACAGGCAGGACAGCTTACAGAGCAGCAGGCAATGAAGGAAGCGGCGGATCTTGTGCGTAATTTGCGCTACGAAGGCGACGCCGGTTATTTTTGGATTGACACTTTTGACGGCGTGAACGTGGTACTTCTCGGCAGGAAAGAGACTGAAGGCAAATCGCGCATAAATCTTACCGACCCGCAAGGCAGGCAGTTTATCAAAGAAATGATTGATAACGGACGCAAGCAAGGCGGCGGCTTTACCGATTTAATGTTTGCAAAGCCGAATGGTACAGAGCCTTTGCCGAAAAGAAATTACACGGCGACGTTTGACCCTTACAAATGGGTAATAGGTACCGGCGTTTGGATTGACTACATTGATGAGCGTGTTGCCAAAGAAGAGGCGCGTTCAAGCGAACATCTTAAATCTACAATTTTTCATACGTTTATCGTTATCGTAATTCTTGAAGCGGCAATTACCTTCGTTGCGATGATGCTTTCAGACAGACTTATTGCGCCGATTAAACGCATTACCGGCATTCTGGGTACACTTAGCACCGGCGATTTTCGCATTACTAAGGGCAATGAAGAAGAGCAGAGAAAGTACACTTCACGCACGGACGAATTAGGCGTAATGGCGCGGGCAGTCGTGACACTTCGACAAAATATCAACGATATGATGAAACAGGTCGTCACTTCCGCTGAACAGGTTGCCGCCGCGTCTCAACAGCTTACTGCAAGTGCGGACCAATCTTCCATTGCAATTAATCAGGTTGCCAATTCAATCGTGACGGTAGCCGGAGCTTGTACTGAACAATTCGGCGAAGTTGAAAGCGCAAGTCAACAGGCAGAGGCTTTTAAAAAGCATATGGATTCAGTAAGCCAAACGCTGAAAGTTTCAACCGGCAAGATTAAGGATACTACGAAGGCGGCGGAGGCAGGCGGACAAAGCGTTAAAAACGCCGTTGACCAAATGAAAAAGATTGAGACTTCGGTTAGCGAAGTTGCCGACGTTATTGCTAAGCTCGGTGAAGAATCAGACAAAATCGGTAAGATTGTCGACGCCATTGCGGCTATCGCAGATCAGACTAACCTGCTTGCATTAAACGCGGCGATTGAGGCGGCAAGAGCGGGTGAACACGGTCGCGGTTTCGCAGTCGTAGCTGATGAAGTTCGTAAGCTTGCTGAGCAGTCGCAAAGTTCCGCGCATGAAATTTCTGATTTAATCGGCTCCATTCAGAATAAGGCTCAAGACGCGGTACAATCAATGCAAGGCGGCGTTGCCAACGTGCAAAACGGCGCTGACGCGGTTGACGGCGCAGGACAGACTTTCGGTGAAATTATCGGCATGGTTACCGACGTTGCCAATGGCTCCGCGCAGATGGAAAGAATTGTCGCCGAATTGGTTGAAAGCACCAACCTTATTACAAAGTCTGTTGAAAATATCAGCACGAAGAGTCGCGAAGTTGCGAAAGAGTCTGAAACGGTTTCGGCGGCAAGCGAAGAGCAGACGGCTACCATGCACGAAATTGCCGACGCCAGCAGATCGCTTGCAGAAATGGCGCAGAGTCTTCAAAACGTCATCGGCAAATTTAAGATTTAGATCGATAGATCGATAGTTGCTAGATCGATAGTAACTGTCAACTATCAAAAATCCGTCGCGGGAGAATTGTCCTGCGGCTTTTTTTATTAATTAAGAATGAAGAATGAAGAATTAGAGATTGTTGGTAAATTCAAAATAAAAAAAGGCGGCGCGGATGTACTTTGAGCTGCGTACGTAAACCTTAGATTTATCGTAACCTTTCTGCGGACGTAAAAGTTGGAATTACGAAAAGGTATGCGAGCTACATCCGCGCCATGTTTCTTTTTGTTACTTTTTCTTTGCGCCAAAGAAAAAGTAAATCCTAAGACAAAGAAAAAGTAAATCCTAAGACAAAGAAAAAGTGCTACAAGCTAAATAAAAATTTTTCGGTAAACCACAAAAAAGGATAGACGAAACTTAAAGAATTGTGGTATTATACACAAATAAAATCGACTTTCAGAAATTTGGCTGAAAGTGAATGGTCGGTTTTGGTTATACAAAGAGATTAGCGGTTGGTGACGATTAAAATGCTGTTGCCGTAAAATCTCAAGCAATTATTACCGGCGGTTAATTGTCGGTGACAGTCTAACAAGCAGAAGCCGCTGAGAAGGAGGAAGTATTCATGGGTTTTATGGACAATCTGAAAGTGTCTAACAAGTTATTGATACTTAACATTGTTGCACTTATCGGGCTGTTAGCCGTAGCCTTCACCGGCTACAACGCCGTTAATACGGCTAAAGAAGACATGGAGATTATGTATCATCGCTATCTCCACTCAATGTACTATGTGGGCAGATGCCGTTACAACGTCCGCTACATGCAGGTTCAGGCAACTTTGGGACCGCTTTCGGCAGACCCTACTTTATTTCAATCGCGTAGTGATAAATACGATACCGCTCTTAAAGAATGCGAAGAAGCTTTCAACGCTTATGCTCAAAACATTGCCGACGATCCGACTTTAGTCGCTGAACTTGACCCTATCAGAAAGAATTGGGAAAAGTATAAAGAAACCAGCGGCGTGCTTATGGATATGAGACCGCCTGCCAATGCTACGACGGACAGAATGGCAATGGCTGATCACAGAAACGCGGCTATGGCTTATTACGAAAAAGAATGTATGCCTTACGCGGTTGCAATCAGCGCCGATATGTCCAAATTGCAAGAAGGCGTTTTGGAACGCAGTGAAGAAATGTGGCAGAGAAGTGAAGCGTCCATTCAAAAAGTTATCATGACGCTTTTCATTATCGCCGGCATTATCGTGGCAATTTTAATCGTCCTCAGCGTTGTCGTTATGAAGGGCGTTACCAATCCGCTTGACAACATGATTGAACTCTTTGGACATTTGAGAACCGGTGACTTCAGAGAAAGTTCGTTAATCGATCCTTCACGCGGTGACGAATTTGGTACAATGTCGCAGGCTATTCGCGATATGCGCCAAACAGTCAGCAAACTTTTGCAACAAACCAGCAATTCTGCCGAACAATTAGCCGCGTCTTCACAAGAGCTTACTGCAAGCGCTCACCAATCCGCGCAGGCATCTGAACAGGTTGCTCAATCCGTTACAACTTCTGCAAGCGCCGTAGTCGAACAGCAACAAAACGTCGGCGAAGCGCTTGACTTAATCAATGACGCTACTAATTCAATCGCACTTCTCGGCAAAACCGCCGACAATGTTTCTTCCCATGCAACTAAGGCTAACAATCAGGCTACCGAAGGCAGCGGCGCTGTAGAATCGGCAGTCAACCAAATTATCAGCGTTGAAAAAATCGTCAATGACTCTGCGGCTACCGTCGACAAACTCGGCAAACGTTCACAAGAAATCGGTCAAATCGTCGAGGCTATTTCAGGCATTGCCGAACAGACTAACCTTTTGGCACTTAACGCCGCTATCGAGGCCGCGCGCGCAGGTGAACACGGTAGAGGATTTGCCGTCGTTTCGGAAGAAGTCAGAAAACTTGCTGAAGAATCTCAAAACGCGGCTCAAAAAATTGCTACGCTTATCGGCGATATTCAAAATGAAACTACCAACGCCGTCGACTCAATGCAGAAAGGTAACGCCGCAGTTCGCGCAGGTACGCAGTCTGTAGAAAAATTGCGTGATACATTTGAATCAATTCGCGAAGCTACCGACAACGTTGCCGCCGAAGCGAAGAACATGGTTAAGGAACTCGGCGCCGTTGCCGACGCTACAAATAAGATTCGTGACAATTCGCAGAGCATTTCCGACAAGAGTGCCCACGTCTCACGCGAAATGGAAAGCGTTTCCGCCGCGTCCGAACAACAATCTGCCTCCGGTGAAGAAATTGCCTCCGCCAGTGACGAACTCGCACGCTTGGCACAGGGCTTGCAGGCGTCTTTGCAGAATTTCCGTTACTAATACTCCGTAGCATAAAAATTTACCTAATATAAAAATTTATCCGCCGAAAAAGGGCTGTCGCAGAAATTTTTTGCGGCGGTCTTTTTTAATTAATGCATGAAGGAATGTTTATGGATTTAGACGATTATAAAAAAAATGATCTTAAAAGAGTTCAGCAAATATCTGACAATTTAAACAGCAATCTTATAAATCTTTTAAGAATCAAATATGCTACTATATTCTCTGTTTTGGTGTATGGTTTATCTAACAATAATCCCTTTATGACGTTACTTCCTCTCTGTATATCTATTTCAATATTCATTATGGATAACAAGTATCGTGAAAATATTTGTAGGAATGCCGCATATATTATTGTATTTTATAGTCGTGAAATTGCCCCCGAGTGGGAACTGCGTTTGAGTGAATACATTAAGGAGAGCAAAAAAAATCCCAGTATC
>JAFTEG010000004.1 GCA_017453765.1 Selenomonadaceae bacterium | reverse complement strand
TGTACGTATGAAAAAGGCGGGCGGTACGTTGGTTAAAGCTGGCAATTACCGGCGTTTCTTCAAGGCAAACCGTGATAATATATTTTTTCGTCAAGATAACCGACAGCGGCAAGGTGTCGTAACTTTCCTCGTCGTAGACAAGGGGGACTTTGGTCAAAATCATTATGGATTCTTCCTCAACGTAAATGTGCGAGCGGTCCTCTTCGTCCAGTGCGGAGCGCAGAAAGTCCGGCTCCACATTCGTCACGTCGCTGACTTCTTTCAGTTCGTACGGCGTAGGGTCCACTATATTTATCCACGCGCCTTTCTCCAACGTTTTCAGCGTCAATTCTTCAAGGTGTCCCGATTCTTGTGATTTATAAATTTCCACCAACTTTTGCGCCCCCTTTCTAAATTAAGTTGCCGATAAAAATTTCGACAACTAATCCTCACGCGTCGGCAGGTCTACGCTTTTTCCGCCGTGCAATGCGTTTTCCGAATCATCAATGAAAAAATATTCCGAGCGATCTTTTTCTTTAAAAACAAACATTGGCGCGGTAGTCATTTTCCCTTCCAATTCGTCAAACGTAAAAATCCACTTGTCGCCGCAGTCCCTTGCCGTCGCAACTTTTTTTCCGCATTTCGTTTCAGCCTTTTTAATTGCCGCTTTTAAGTCCAACATTTTCGTCACCCGTTTCATAAAAGACCAAAATCATCCCATTTTGTAAATTTTACTATTTTCTGCGTTGACGTGCAAGAATTTATTTTTGCCACAAAAAAAGACAATCGCGCAGATTGTCTTGGAATAATTTATAAGTGCTTAGCCGATTGCATTAAATCACGGCGTGTAGTTCATTGAAAGTTCAATGAATTTGTTGGCAAGTTTAGCTTTTTGCAAAACTTCTTCGGTAATTTCGGCGCCGGATTCTACGATAACTTCGCCGTTGTCAGCCGTAATGGTACGCGCCGCCTTCTTGCCGAGTAACATTGCGCGGCGTCTGTCTTCAACCGGTTTGTCGGTAGGTTTTTTAGCCTGCGGATTGTTACGACCCTGTTGCGGTTTTGCGCCGCCTTTTTGAGCCTGTGCGCGTCTCAATGCCGCTTTCAACGCCTCTGCCTGTTGAGTGACTTTCGTGTTGCTTTTAACCGATTCTTCCTCTGCAGGCGGCGCGGTAATTTCTACCGGCTTTTCTTCTGCAGGTTCGGCATTTTCAGTTTCGGCAGGTTCAACATTTTCAGTTTCGGCAGGTGCAGGCGTTTCAGCCGGTTCACCTTCGGCAGGTTCCGCGTTATCCTCTTCAATCGGCGTAATTGCCTCGACTTGCGGCGCGGGTTCTTCTACCTGTTCAACGTTTTCAGCGGCAGGCTCGGATTCTTCAACCGGCGGCTCTTCTACTGATTCAGGTTTTTTTTTTCCGCTTCAGTCTCAATGACAGTGACCAATTTGCCGAAGATAGAAATTTTGTCGGAAGGAATTTCACCGATAGCGCCGGTGTTGTCCTTAATTTCGCACATTTCTATTTTGCCGTCTTCGGAAATGAAAATCTCAGAAACTTTGCCTTGAACTACGCCGCTCTTTGTGAAAACCTTCGTGCCGATAACACGGATATTTTCATCGAGCAAGCCTTCATAATCGCCCGCCTCATCAAGCGTCAAAATATTTTCGCTGTGCGTTATCGTCATTGCGTCGACGCCTATTGCTATTATCGCCTCGTACGGAATGAGTTTTACGCCGCGATACCAGTCATCGTCTTCAATCGTAATTGCCGCAACCACTCTGTTTTTTGCGTCAATCAGCAAACCCTTGCTTATGCCCAATTCCCGACCTTCGGTAATACTGATTACCGGCAGTCCGAGAATCTCCACACTTTTTTTCATAAAATGTTACCTCCCTATCAAGCTTTCAGCCTGCAACTTAAAACTGAAAGTTCCTTTACAAATCTTCTGATAAAATGTTTTCTCTAAATTCCAATTCAACTTCCTGCATATATGATATGGGAATTTGACTGAATGGCGTAGTTAAAGCTTTGTGCCGCAAAAGCACGGCTTGTACCGTTTGCATGTAGGCAAGCTTTCTTTTAAATTCTGCTTCAACGGCGGAATTTTTTTTCACCGCCGGCAATGTCAGCGCCTCTTCGTAAACTTTTATCGCCTTAGTATAAGCCGCCTGCTCACGGTAAATCGCGCTTAAATCTATTGCAATGAACGGTGCGTAGTCGTCAGCTCCGTAGTCTTCAAGCGCCTTTTCGTAGGCGTCAATCGTCGCCGTAATGTTGCCTTTAGCTTTTTCAGCCTTCGCATATTCCAAAAGACTTTCCAGCGTTTCAGTGTCGGCTAAATTTTTGTCAACGTCGGCTAAATTTTTGTCAACGTCGGCTAAAGGCTCTTCAACTTTTGAAGATTCTGCCGGTGAATTTTTTTCGGCTTTTACAGATTCGGCGTCAAAATTTTTTTCAGCCTGCGCGGCTTTCAAAACCTGTTCAAAGTGTTCGGCTTGAATTGCCCGTGTAACTTTTTTTTCGGCTAAAGGTTTATCAACCTCATTTAAAGGCTTATCAACTTCGGCTGAAGGCTTATCAATCTGCGCGGGGTCTAAAACTTTTTCCGGCTTTGCAATTTCAAGTTTCGGAAGTTCAAAAGATTTTTCCGCCTTATCCTTAGTCGAAGATTCGGAATTATCCTTAGTTGAAGTTTTAAGTTTGTCCGCAGTTTTAGATTTATCTGCTGATTTAAGCTTGTCCGCAGTTGAAGGTTTTTGCTCCGGTATAGAAATTTTTTTATCGGCAGGGCTTTCACTTTCAACCTGCTTTGAATAAGCTTTTCTCACTTCTTCCGTAAATTCGGCGTCGTTATCTTTTTCGCGCAGAATCAAAAATCTGTTTAACGCCGTAACTATCGCCGCCGAAGGTAAAATCA
>JAFTEG010000050.1 GCA_017453765.1 Selenomonadaceae bacterium | reverse complement strand
TTAAGTGCGTCCACGTTTTACCTACTGATAATTTATGAGTTACTGCCGCGATTAACCGTTACGATAGAGTTAATGTTACGAATCGACGCTGGTTAATGCCGCTCTTAAATTTGAATTTTATCGCGTTGACTTTATTCAACAGCCCCTAACTACTATTTACTAATACTCTCTGAACTGAACGAAATTGAAAATCGAAACGCGCTTTGTACTGCCGTCCGCCTCCGTGACTTCCGAAACAACGCGTTCACTCGTCGCCGCCATTACCGGAATGCCGCGCCTTTTCAGCTCCTCCGCCATTGCAACCGTGTAATTAAATTCGCCTTGACAAAGTACGGCGGCAGGATTCAATTTCAAAATGTCCTGCAACTTATTCAAAACCAATTCGTGAACTGCGGCAGTATCGATATTCGGCGGCACGTCGGGAAAAGGCATGTCAACAATCTTGCCGAAAGTTTCAGCCGCGTTTTTTTGTTCATCGCTCCACTTCGCCGAAGGGTGATTCGTGTGGTTTATAAAAACTTTGTCCATTTGCTACCTCGAAATATTTTTTTCAACGTCTTCAATTTCGTCAAGACCGTTATTCATAAAATTTGCCAACGCGTCGGCAGTTTTAAATTTAGCTGTTTCATTGGCGTGGTTAATGTTATTGCGATCGTCCTTCAAACAGAAATACTTTTTCATAATGGCGAAAAATTTTTCTTCCGGAATGTTGAGTGAAAAAATTTCATTGTCCAAAAAATATTGCAGGCGCGAAATTCTCACGTCCAATTTCAAATTCGGGAAAATTTCTTTAAGCTCGTTAGACGTCAGCTGTCCCAAATAGTTGAATAAAGTATTTCTACGCTGAAAACCTTTATCTTGACTTTCCAACTTTTCTTTTAGCGTGTAGATAATGCCGCGTACAGGCTGAAGTTCATCTGCCGAAAGGTCAAGCAAAATCTGCGGCTCTTTGTAAATTTTATCCAGCAATTCCAACTGCGCGCGCAAGATACTTTCATCAGGCAGGATATCTTCAATGGCAAAAGGTTTCGGCAGCTGAATGAGGAAGACGAGATTTTTGCGCCACGCGTCATAAGTGAAGTTGCCTTGCTTGATTGACGCGGCGGCATTTTTTATCAGCGATATATAGGTTCTATTGAAGGCGTTATTTTTGGAGTTCATTTCTGCGCTGAGATTTTTAATTTCTTCACTGTTGTTAAGGTATTCCGCCAAAAGGTAAAACCAACGCCTTCTGTTATCGCCTCTCAGCGCCTCTTCCAACTTTATCGCTTCGTCATGACGCTGCTTGATAAAGTTTTGGTTGCCGAGATATTCCGGCACGCGCTCCGTGTAAAGCGTCAACGCCTGTTGCAAGTAGCCGTGCTTAAGGCACCAGCGAATTATTTTTAAATCGTCTTTACCGTCATTTTCAGTGTCATCTTTAGCGTGTGTGGCAATGAGCATAGAATATTTTTCACGGATTTTATCAATAAGCCGTGCCATAAAAACATCGTGAATGTTTTGCGAATCAGCTTCAAAATCGTTAATCGCGTCGTGCAGTTTTTCAATCGCCTTTTTAAAATCGCCGTAGCGACAAAGTTGGATTGACTTTGCAAAATTGTTCATCGCGTCGGTGAGTTTTTGCAATGCGGCGGACTTTTTAAACTTGTCGGCATTGGCGGCGTAGTATTTATTAAGCGCCTCGACACTGCCGAAATTTACAAATTCTTCGACGCCGGAAATAAGCTGAAACAGGTCGTAAATGTCGTTAAGCTCCTCGACGCGCTTGGTTGTAAGGTTTGAATATAAAAGCTTTTCAATCTTGACGCCGCTGTATTCAAGCAGTCTGATAACGTCCAGCATCATCATGTTAATGTGACGCATACCGCCGGTCAAATCTGCGTAAAGGCGAATATCCTTGCCGCGTGCATAATTTTGAATACGCTCCGCCATTTCGGCAACAGAGCGCAAATTTTTTTCACCGTCGCCGTCTTCATCGTAGGGATAAATTGTTTCGTCGGTAATGCACTCATCGACATTGGGCATAAAATTTTTCATACGTCTTTTGAAAAATTCCAAATGCGTCACCGTGTTGCCGTCATCTTGATAGCCGGCAATCTCACTGCGAACGGCTTTTGACGCGAAGATAAAAATTTTTGAAATGCCGCCGATTGAGTCATCTTGCAGAAGATAACG
>JAFTEG010000049.1 GCA_017453765.1 Selenomonadaceae bacterium | reverse complement strand
TTCTGCGCCGCTTTTCGTCAAAGATTTTACAGTATGAATTTTACTTGAACCCGTCGCGCCGCCAATTCCGTCACGTCCCGTTCTTCCGCCGAGTAAAATTACAACGTCGCCCGCAACAGGTTTTTTTCTTAAAACATTTGATTTCGGAGCAGCCGCTATTACTGCGCCAATTTCCATTCTTTTTGCCAAATATCCTTCATGATAAATTTCGTGAACTTGTCCAGTCGCCAATCCAATTTGATTTCCATATGAACTGTAACCTTGCGCCGCGCCGCGTGTAATTTTTTTCTGCGGAAGTTTGCCTTTCAACGTCTCTGAAAACGGTTTACGCGGGTCCGCCGCGCCGGTAACACGCATAGCCTGATAAACGTACGAACGTCCGCTTAAGGGGTCGCGAATCGCGCCGCCGAGACAAGTTGCCGCGCCGCCGAACGGTTCAATTTCAGTCGGGTGATTATGCGTTTCGTTTTTGAACATTACCAGCCAATCTTCCGCCTTGCCGTCAACGTCGGCTTTAATCTGAATACTGCAGGCGTTAATTTCCTCTGACTCATCAAGCCCCTGCAAAATTCCTTCACGCTTTAAAATCTTCGCCGCAATTGTACCTAAATCCATAAGCGTTACCGGCTTATCGGAATTTCTTTCAGACAAATAATTTTTGTACGTGCTTTCAAATTCCGCGCGATATTTTCCGTCTGCAAAAGTCACGTCGTCAATAATCGTCGTGAAAGTCGTGTGGCGGCGATGGTCACTCCAATACGTGTCGATAACTTTCAATTCGGTAATTGTCGGCGGACGTTTGGCGTCGTCGCGAAAATATTTTTGGCAGAATTTCAAGTCGTCAAAGCTCATCGCAAAATTTCTGTCGCGCAGAAAATCTTTTAATGCCGCGTCGTCCATTTCATTAAAGTCGGAAATAATTTCAACGTCGGGCGGGACTTCGGCGGAAATTTTCAGCGTCGCAGGAAGTTTAAAGCTTGCCTCGCGTGATTCAATCGCGTTAATAGAATACGATTTAACCTTAGCAACTTCATCAGCCGTGACGTCGCCGATAAGCGAAATAACCTGCGCGGAATGAATTGTCGGACGCTCCTTGCCTGTGACAAGCTGAACACACTGCGCGGCGGAATCTGCGCGAATGTCGAATTGACCGGGCAGGTATTCAACCGCGAAAGTTTTTGTTAAGTCAATGTCGGCAGGCAATTCAAAATAAAAATTGTCAACGTTTGGCTCACGAAAAACTATGTCGCGCACCTTGTCAAAGTCGGCGTCGTCTAAATCCTCAATGTCGTAGCGTACAAAAAGTCGTACGTCACGCAAATTTTTTATGTCTAACGTCTCGCGAAAATCTTCACGCAAATTTTTGGCGGGGACGTTAAAGCCGTCGCGCTTTTCAACATAAATTCTTTTTACCATAGCAAAACTCCTCAAAAATTTTGAAATGATTTTATCACAGCGTATTTATTTTAGCAAAAAAAATTAGCGCCTATAGCGCTGATAGGGTTTAGGGGTTAGACTATTTACTATTTTTCGTAGACGTAACGAAGTGAGTTCAAATTTTCCGTGTTAAAATCTTTGTGGCAAGTACAGCCCTTTGAATTTAATTCCATAGTTTGGCGATTGTCGGCGGAATATTTTTCCCAATGCGGCATAAATTCATTGTCGGGGTTGCCGGTCGCCGCAAATGCCGCCAACGCCGCTTGAACAGCCTTTGCAAGATTAGGCGCGGCATTAGGCAAGCCTTCCATGACGTTGAAAGTATACGGCAGGTCGCTGTCGTGACACGCACGCACTACGTCATTCAGCCGGTGAGTGAAAACATAGAAGTACACGTCTTCAAACTGCGATTGATATTCCGCCGCCACTTCTTGACCTACGCGCCAGTCAGATTGAACTGCAAAATCTATAAAATTTTCTTCAGTGTCGGGACGATTTTTCAGCCACGCTTTATAAACTTCCTCCGGCGTCTGTGCAGTGTATCTTGAAAGTATGGGCGAATATTTTTTATGGTTAGCGCGAACTTTTTTGAAAAAGTTTTCATCAAACTGCATCCAAAGCCGCCATTCGTCTGCAACGTTACCGGTTAAAAATTTAATTCCGTTCGCCGCACCGTCTTTCAGCGCTTTCAGTGGATTAAGCGGCAAAAATTTTCCGTCGCAAGTCGGCAGATATTCAGAAGGATTTTCACCGATACCGCCGGCGCTGACTTTCAAGTAAATATTTAAAATTTCGTCTGAGGATTTTTTCATAAGTTCGCCAACAGTTTTAACGCCGCCGGTTGCCATAAATTTTTCCGCAGTTTTCGCCGTATCTTCAGGCGTATTGTAGAAACACAAAGTAGCGGACTGCGGAATTGCTTTAGTGAAAAGATTTTTTGCGGCAGGAGTAACCGTAAGCAACATGGTTGAAATTGAACCGGCGCTTTGTCCGAAAACCGTCACGTTATCGGGATTGCCGCCAAATGCCGAAATATTTTCTTTAACCCACTTCAACGCCGCAATTTGGTCTTTAATGCCGAGATAGCCGCTGTCCTCAAAATTTGAATCAATCGCCGCCAAATTTAAAAAGCCGAAGACATTTAAGCGGTAATTTATCGTGACAATAATAACATCGTGCGCCGCCGCAAAATTACTGCCGTTATAAAGCGAATCAACCGAGCCGCCTACGCTGAATCCGCCGCCATGAATAAATACCATGACCGGCAAATTATTTTTTTCGCCGCGTTTCCAAATATTCAGCGTCAAGCAGTCTTCACTTTGCACGCTGTATGAATTGGCGTCTTCAGTGGGATCGACAGCTTGCACGGCGGCCGCGCCAAATTTTTTGGCGTCAAAAGTTTTATCGGTAGCTTGCAAAGGTTGCGGCGCGTGCCAGCGCAAATTTCCTACCGGCGGTTTAGCGTAGGGAATGCCCAGCCACGTGCTTACGCCTTTTTCGTCGACAAAGCCGTTAAACGTACCGTAACGGGTTTTAACATTCAAATTTTCACTCAAAATATTTCTCCCCTTCTTAACGTAGTTTAATGTAGTAAAAATTTTATCTTTCATAATTTTATAAAGTCAGCGTTTTATATTAAAATCAGCGATCTATATCAAGTTCGGCGTAAAGCTTATTGACTTCGTCTTCCGTGAAATTAATTTTTTCATAGGTGTCAGAAAAAATAACTTTGATACTTGCCAGCCGTCCGGCAAGCCGCCTTTCCTTGCGAAGGTCATGCCCTGTAATGAAGACGTATTCAAACATTCTGTCGCCGAAAAACCAAAACAGTACGATAAAAATTTCGCGCGGCACTTCGTCAAGAAAATCTGTCAACACCAAAAGAATACCGGCGCATATTGAGCCGACTACCATAAACAGAAACATTTTTACTTCTCTGTCCTGCTCCCTTTCAACGTTGCCGAGCCTGTACAAAAAATCGTCACGAATAATTTCTTTGATAGTGGTTTTCTCCTCTTCCGACAAGCAATTCCCAATGATATTCAAGACCAGCGGGTATTCATCGGGAATGGGTCCGGCGACATCTTGAAGATAGTCTACAAAATCCAAATTCAAACTTTCCTGATCTTTGGCGCTGTACGTGCTGATAATGTCGTGGTAACTTGAAATACAACAATGCACCGTCGCAATTCCGTTGTTAATGTAGTCGCGTTTTATACGAGAATCAATGCGGCTTTTTCGGTTGTCAAATAAGCTTGTAAAATTACGTTTTCGCATTACACTTTTCCTTTCGGCGTAAAGAAAAGGCAGAGGATATTAACCCCTGCCCTGCGGCTTGCTGACTATTCGGCGTTAAATACTATTTTAATGCTGTGTTAAGTCTATGGTGAACTACTCCCGCCTACGTTTCACTTAGAGGCGGGAGCTTCCTGAATCAACGATACCTGCTTCCTTAGGCTTACAGTATCTGCGGGGCTGCTATCCTTAGTCTTACTGCCTCTCATACAGGCTTTACTTCCCGTAGTCCCTACGGTACATTCTTTTTACACCAGCT